>NZ_FR890700.1:62344-93656 GCF_000435935.1 Ruminococcus sp. CAG:57
CTTGAAGTGAGGAATGAGGAATGAGGAGTGAGGAATTATGGTATCGCCTTGCGGCGATGATTATTTTTCTTCGGGCAAATTTGCCATGCCGCAAAATCGCTACGCTCTTTGCGGATTTACATTTACTTAAGGATAGGGTAGGCGGTGCAGATTTTTGCTCCGATATTGCCTTTATTTGATATCTGACTTTTGCGTGCTTTTTTCTAATTAAATCTGCACCGCTTGGTCGGCTTACGCCGATTGAGGCTCTGCCTCAAGCTCCGCTTAGGGCTTTGCCCTAAGAACCCACAAGCCCTCTAACGCCGGGCTTGAGCCTGCGTTTTATCTCTCGCTACGCTCGGTGCTGGGGCACAGCTCTGGTCAGCTATGCCCATTCCTCATTCCTAATTCCTAATTTCTCATTAAACCGGAAACTCTCCGTCCTCCACGGTCGCATCAGCGATCTCTCTCATTTCGTCCCAGTCATGCGAGTAATGGTCATTCAAGCAAGCCACAGCAAAGAACCCGCCTGCTTTCGCTCCCTTTATGCCCTCGACTATATCCTCATAGACCACGCAATTCTTTGCTTCAAGCCCCAGTTTTTCAGCCGCCAGCTCATAAACATCAGGAAAGCCCTTTCCCCTTTTCACCTGTTCTGTAGACACGAAGCAATCAAATTGATCCAAAATGCCGTTTCTCTTTAGCACAGGCTTATAAAGCTCCTCCGTTGAAGCGGTCGCCAATGCTATCTTCCTGCCCTGTTCCTTAAGCTTTCGCACATACTCCCCTGCGTTTCCGCAAAGCTCGATAACGTTCGTATACTCATACACCGCCATATCGAACCATTCCTTCATTATATCCTGAATGTTCTCACCCAGAGAAAATCTATCGTTTGTATAAACAGCCGCCTGCTCGAAATTCATTGCAGACACCTGCTTGAAATAGTCCTCAGGCACTTTTATCCCACGCTTGCCGAGAAATTCCTCGTCTATCTTTGACCAAACGTGATTTGATCTTGTCAGAGTGCCGTCCAAGTCGAAAATGTGTCCCTTAAAATCTTTTATGTCCATTGTAATGTCCTTTCAGAAGTATTCATCAGAGAGCCTGAAACCCTCGCCTATTATCTCGCTCACGTCACCCACAAGCACGAAAGCCTTTTCGTCAGTTTCCGCCGCTATCCTGCGAACGTCCGTTATCCTGCGTTTTCTCACTGCGCAAAGTATAAGATCTCTGTCCTCTCCCGTGTATCCCGTTCGGGCTTTTATGACCGTACAGCCCAAGTTGCCCTCATTAAGAAGCCTATGGAGTATCTTATCTGCGGCAGGGCTTATTATCAGCGCAAGCTTTCCTCTGTCGCCGCCGTAGAGTATCATATCCAGTGTTTTTGAGAACACCCACAGCGTAAAGAACGAATACAGTGCATTGTCGATACTGCCGAAAACAAAACCGCTGAGCACACATATCACACCGTCTGCAAGCATAAAGATCTGTCCTGCCGCCATGTAGGGCTTTTTCCTTTTGATAAGCTTAGCGGCGATATCAGTTCCGCCTGTTGTTCCCCCTGAACGAAAAACTATCCCACAGCCTGCGCCCAACAGAATACCGCCTGCTATTGCGCTGAGAAAAATATCATTTGTAAGTGGTGTAAAAAGCGTACACATATCCGCAGTCAGACCTGAAACTGCAATAGCTACAACAGTTCCCAAAAGAAAATGCCAGCCGAACACATAAAGGCTAACCGCCAACAAAGGAAGATTTATCGCCATTGTAAGCGAGCCGACACCAAGAGGCAGAAATCTTGACAACATGACAGCAAGCCCCGAAGCACCTCCGGGGGCAATTTCGTTAGGGCTTAAAACCAACCCAACGCTCACGCCATATATGACCGCACCGAGAAGCAAGAGAGGATAGTCCACTCTGCCCTTTGCAGACTTTTCTGCCGAAAACAATTTATTCAGAAGTATCATAAAAGCCCTCCAAGCTATGCAAAAGCAAAGATAGGCTTATTTTTCCCCTGATGCCTCGTAAAATACATTTTTACAAAAGAGGCGCAATGGTCCTGAGAATGACCGACATGAACCTTGACCAGAAGCTGCGGTTATTTATATCATCATGTGTTATCCTATGACAGCGGTTTTCAAACATATCGTCAAAGTCCGCTTTTATATCCTTTATACAACTTGTTTTGTACATATAAGTTGCACACTCAAAATGGAGATACAAGCTTCTGTAGTCGAGATTTATCGTACCCACCACGGCTGACTTATCGTCCGAGAGGAACATTTTTGCGTGGTTAAAGCCGCCTTTATACTCATAGACTTTCACACCCAGCGTTTCAAGATCTCTGTAGAAAGACCTTGTTATAACGCTCACATACCATTTATCAGGTATCTCAGGAGTGATTATCCTAACATCAACACCGCTTTTTGCCGCATAGCCCAGGACGGTGAGCATTTCGTTGTCAGGCACAAGATACGGGGTAGAGATATAGATATAATCCTTGGCATTGTTTATCATATCCATATAGACAAGCTCGCCCACATTCTCGTCATCGAGAGGGGAGTCGCCGTAGGGGATAACATAGCCGTTGTTCACAACGTTTTTTACAGTTGGGCGGTACATATTATACTCAGTTTTATCACCTGAGATGACCTCCCACATTTGCAGAAACATCATGGTAAAATTCCAAACGCCGTCGCCCTTTAGCATAACGGCGGTATCTTTCCAATGACCGAAACGCTCCTTGCGGTTTATATACTCGTCGGCAATATTAACGCCCCCGTTGAAAGCCACGTTGCCGTCTATAACGAGAATTTTTCTATGGTCACGATTATTCTGTATAGTAGAAAGCATAGGACGGAAAGGATTGAAAACAAGGCATTTTACCCCTTGTTCGGTAAGCTTTTTCTTATATCTGAAAGGCAAAGTGAACTGAGAGCCCATGCCGTCATAAAGAAGTCTTACCTCCACGCCTGCCTTAGCTTTTTCAAGAAGTATCTTAACTATCTCACGCCACATTTCACCGTCATCGATAATAAAATACTCCATAAAGATAAACTCCTGAGCTTTCTGAAGCTCCTCAAGCATAGCCTTATACTTATCTTCGCCAAGCGGAAAATAAGTGACCTCGGTATTACCGCAGACAGGGTAGCCCCCCGACTTATCCACATAGTTTGCAAGCTTATAAAAATCAGGCTCACTTTCATGGAGATAGCTCATTATCTGTTCATTTGTTTTAAGGAAAGGTCTTGTATTGGCGGATTTCTTAGCATAAAGGTTTCTGACCTTTCTTGTTGAAAACTGATTTTTGAGTAATATATAAAGCACCACCGTAAAGATAGGCACAATAACAAGGGGTACTATCCACGCCAATTTATAGGCAGGGTTCTCGCTGCTGTTAAGGATATAGATAGCAAGCACGATAGCCACAGTAGAAAAAACGATATGCAGATAGGCATAATGCACAGCGAAGCTTTGGAAGATGATAAAAATGAAAATAAGCTGCAATGCAAGAAGCAGGATAATAGTGGTTTTCTGTGAGAATATCATATTTATAAGTTTTTTCGGTTTTTTCTTTTGTATTTTTTCGCTTATCTTTTCCGCCACATTATCCGCCTGCCTTTCTGAAAATAGTGATACACAACTGATTATAACATTTATTTTTGATTTTTGCAATACGCAAAAATGCAGTTAATCCACCCTGATTTCACGAATTTCTGTGACAATGACACAACTTTTGTTATCTTATTGTTGACAACAATTTATGAAACAACGCACGAACAATGTAAGTGTTCGCCCGTTTAGTTCACCCACATGGTTTATGGAAACTCAAACCTCGCAACTCCCCGAAGAGGGACGTCGAGGGCGCCGTCCCCTACAACTCTAAACATAACGCCACATAAATACACAAAAAAACAGGCAGACGGCTTTCCAGAGCAAGCCGTTCCCACAGCCGCTAAAAAACCATCTGCCTTATTATTTTTGCTAAAATTTCAAACAGCTATTCAGTATAGCCAAAGGCAAGCACTTCTCCATGCTTGTCCTCATCGCCTGCCGCCATTGATATCTCAACGGTATAGTTAGTTGCTTCAGGCATCATGGCGATATTCTGTATCTGAGCATTTCCCCAGCCTGACGGACTTATGGTATCGTAATCGCTTTCGTCATACACCTCTCCGTCTGCTGTTACCTTAACATGAAGCTTGCCGAACTCGCCCTGCTTCACCTCTTTGTATATCATGTACAAGAATTTTTTGTCCTTGAACTCGAATACGATAGGGCTGTTATCTCCGGTGTTGTCGTAAGTCCAGCCATTTGTAAAGCTTGCGATAGTAGAGCCTTCCTTCCAACTTCCAAGGCTTGTTGGCGTAAGGCTGTCGCCCTCATACATATGAGCGTCCACCTCTCGCGGAGAGAAAACAGTGTCTGTGGGCATAACATAATCGCCCTCTGGCGCAACGTCCATAACAGTGTCAAAATAGTAGTCCACCATTGAAGCCACAAGCTTGTGACCCTCATCGTTAGGGTGTGACTGATCGTCAGAGAAATCTTTCCAAGTCATTCTGTTGTTTGCGAAAAGATATCTTAGTGCGTCACAGTATGATATCATCGGCAGGTGATAAAACTCGCCTATCTGCTTCATATAATCCTGAGCAGAATGGTCGTTTTCTGTCACCGAGAACAGCAGAACAGGAGTGATATTCTTCTGCAAAAGCGTTCTGACTATTGACTCGTAAGCGTTCTGATAGTCAGTCTCTGTGCCGTCATTTACTGCAAATTCGATAAAGCATATGTCAGGCTCATAAGCCAGCACATCTCTGTCGAGCCTGAGTATTCCAAGCTTAGACGGCGTACCGCTAAGGCCTGCGTTCACATACTGGACGTTATCCCCCGTACCGAATTTCTGTGCAAAATAATCATAAGTGAGCTTAGCATAACAGCCGTCTGCACCGGCAGAAATACCCTCAGTGATAGAGCCGCCAAGATACGCCACAGTGACCTTTTCGCCTGACTGTGCTTTCTTTATAACATTCTGCATCATAGAAGTGTTGCCGTATGACACCATAGCCTTGTCATACATAGCCTGCGTCCACTCCTCGTCAGTTTCAGGCATTTTTTCGACCTGCGAGCTTGAAGACTCCGCTTTGCTTTCAGCCTTTGAGCTGTCCGCATTATTTCCGCAGCCTGCAAAAGCCGCTCCGCACATAGCAACACTCACAAGCACTGCCAACAATTTTTTTGTATTCATTATTTGTACCTTTCTAATCTATGATAGCGAAATCGGTTTCACACCGCATATAACACAAAAAGTACGGACAAAGCCGTACTTTTTGGTTATATCAATATGATAAAAATTCTTATTAGTTAAGAACTGCCTTCTCAGTTTCCTTATCGAAGATATGGATTCTGTTAGGATCGATAGCGACCTTAAGCTCATCCTGTGGACGAACGTCAGAACGAGGTGAAACTCTAGCTGTGAGCTGGATACCCTCGCAGTTGAGGTACAGATATGTTTCAGCACCCATCATTTCAGTTACTTCAACAGTTGTGTTGATAACGCCTGTTGTAGCCTGAGCGAGGAATGCAGGCTCGTCATGGATACACTCTGGACGAACACCAAGAACAACTTCCTGATCAACCAGTGGCTCAAGAACTTCAGGATCTACCTTAGACTCTGGAACTGTTACCTGATACTTAACGCCTCTTGTTGTCTTTGTATCCTCAGAACCGAACTCAACAACATACTTGCCGTCTACCTTGAGGAGCTTAGCGTCGATGAAGTTCATCTGTGGTGAACCAATGAATCCTGCAACGAACTGGTTTACTGGATCGTTGTAAAGATTTGTTGGTGTGTCGATCTGCTGGATGTAACCGTCCTTCATAACTACGATACGGTCACCCATTGTCATAGCCTCTGTCTGGTCATGAGTTACATAGATGAATGTAGTACCGAGCTTCTTATGGAGCTTAGAGATCTCAGTTCTCATCTGTGCTCTCAGTTTAGCATCGAGGTTTGAAAGAGGCTCGTCAAGAAGGAATACCTGTGGCTCACGAACGATAGCTCTACCGAGGGCTACACGCTGTCTCTGACCACCGGAGAGAGCCTTTGGCTTTCTGTCAAGAAGGTGAGCGATGTCAAGTATTCTTGCTGCTTCCTCTACCTTTCTTGCGATCTCATCCTTTGGTACCTTTCTGAGCTTCAGACCGAATGCCATGTTCTCAAATACTGTCATGTGAGGATACAGAGCGTAGTTCTGGAATACCATTGCGATATCTCTATCCTTAGGAGCGATGTCGTTTACAAGTCTGTCGCCGATGTAAAGTTCACCTTCACTGATCTCTTCAAGACCTGCGATCATTCTAAGTGTTGTAGACTTACCACAACCAGAAGGACCTACGAGGATGATAAACTCCTTATCCTTGATCTCAATGTTGAAGTCTGAAACAGCGATAACGCCGCCTGCATACTTCTTATAAATTTCCCTTAATGATACACTTGCCATTAAAAAAGGACCTCCCTATTTGAATTTTACTAATATCCTAATTAGCTATGCTTTTATCATAACAAATTTTTAACATACCCGCAAGAGTTTTTTTTACTAAACTTTATTATATCTCATTATGAATATTGACGAAAATTCACATAGAATAGGTAATTACTTACATTTAAACGATTTCGCTGTCAATAATCTTTCAACATCTTTGTGCATTATTTCTAAACAGCTTCCAAGAGGCAGATCCGGATCTAAAGGCAGTTCTCCGATCTTTATCCGCTTAAGAAAAACAACTTTATTTCCCAGCTTTTCAAACATTCTCTTGACCTGATGATACTTACCCTCATGAAGCACAACGGTACATTCATCGGGACAGTTCACACTTGCGGAAAATTCCGCAGGCAGACATTTCTCTCCGCCGTCGATAGTCATGCCCTCAGCGAATGCCTGAGCATAATTTTCCTGCCAAGGGTCACGAAGTCTGACGAAATAGGTTTTCGGAACATGGGTCTTAGGGGACAACATTCTGTGGGCGAGAGCTCCGTCATCAGTGAGAAGCACAAAGCCCTCAGTATCCTTATCGAGCCTGCCCGCAGGGAAAAGTCCCTCCCTGAACATCTCAGGAGGTACTAGCTCAAGGACAGTTTTCGACTCTCCGTCACGAGTGGAGCAAACCACACCCTGCGGCTTGTTCATCATTATATAGACAAACTTTTTATAGCATATCTCCACGCCCTTTACAGCAACAATATCGTTTTCGCTGACCTTAGCATCAGCCGCCTTGGCGACCTTTCCGTTTACAGTCACCTGACCTTTTCTGCAAAGCTCTCTCACCATGCTTCGGGAAATATCATTACGCTGTGAAGAAACAAATTTATCAAGTCTCATAGCTAAAGCCTTTCTGATAATTTTCTTATAAAGATTATAGCATACGATACCGCCAAAAGTCAAATATGCGAAAAAACTTGACCAAAAGCAAACGCCTGCAGATATGCTCCACAGGCGTTTTACTACTATTTGTATCGGTTTTTTCGACCTATGAAGCATTGGTTTACCCTTATTTATAATGCCGACGTTCCACGCTCAGACGCCTACTTTTTCCTCAGTCCCTGCATAAATCCGTCCAGCTCCGCTGAGCATACATCTCCTCCCACAAGCTGTCCCTCACAGACGATAAGATTAGCCCTGACCTCCTGCTTCTTATTCCCATAATTCTTCACAGCATATGTATACACCTCAGCGGTTTTCCCTTTATAGTCCTCCAAGTCAAAGCCCTGCTGCTTCTGAAGCTTATTATACTTTTCATACACCTCATTGAATTCTTTCGGTATGGTCACCGCCTTGCATTCATCGTATTCGTCAGACACCTCCCAGCCCATTTCTTTCAAAAATGCCTGTCTTTGTGCTTCGCTTTTCATCTCGTACACCGCAGGCGACGATATCCTCACCACTGTCACTATTATCACCACCAACAGTGCCAACGCCGCCAGAACCGCCCCGATCACCGCAAATGTTGGTTTTTTTACTTTTATTGTCTTGATAAACATACCCTTTTCCTCGCTTTCTGTTTTCAAAGTTTGTACATTTATATGTGTTGTCCCAAAAATTATAACTACCTGTCCGATTTTTTATTTTGTTATATAATTTTCAAAAATAATTTTTATAGCATTAATAATATTATTGTATAATAAATTTATCGGTTTGCTATGATTTATTATCACAAACTCTGTAGCATTGATATGGCGTTGTGCAAAATTGACAAAAACAAAAGTGAAAATTAATGTGAATTAACGATTTTGTATTTTTTTGTACAAATGTCTTTGACAATTTCAAAATATGTGGTACAATATTATTAGGTAACGCTATGCTTCTCCGCATTGCCTGCGGAGGGTACTGAAACGTTTTCTTAAATCTGCCTTTTCACGGCTGTGAAGGGGCAAGTTATTATTGCTGATGCGTTCTGCGGTCAGCCGCAGGATTGATATATGAAAGGAGCAATGAGTTTTATGTCAAAAATTATTGCAGTTACTTCCGGTAAAGGCGGAACAGGCAAATCTTCTATAAGCGCCTGTCTCGGTTATGCCCTTGCCAAGCAGGGAAACCGTACACTTATAATTGAGCTTGACTTTGGTCTGAGATGTATGGATATCATGCTTGGTATGCAGGGTAATATTACATACGATCTAGGTGACGTTCTTGAGGGTACTTGCGACGTATACAAGGCAACAACAACTGTTAAGCTTGCTTCAAATCTGAGCGTTCTCTGTGCTCCGTCCGACCCGTTCGTTCAGCTCAAGGCTGAGGATATCGAAAAGATCACACAGGAAATGAGAAAGTATTTTGAATACATAATCATTGACACCTCTGCAGGTATCAACGGTTCTGTATTTGATATAGTTACTAATTCCGACCTTATACTTATAGTTACAACTCCTGATCCTGTATGCGTAAGAGATGCAAGAATGATGTCAGATGAGTTCTATAAGAGAGGAAATCAGAAGCAAAGACTTGTTATCAACAAGGCAAACAAAAGAATATTCGAGTTTGACGAAATGGACGACCTTGACGCTATCATCGACACAGTCGGCGTTCAGCTTCTGGGTGTTATCCCTGAGGACAGTGCTATCCCTCTTGCAACAGGAAAGGGTGCGCCGCTTTCATCAAGCTCTATGGGCTTCCTTGCATTCTCTGCTATTTCAAGAAGAATAAAGGGCGAGCATATACCCCTCTCCATCAAGGTCTGAGTATATTATCAGCCGTATGCGTGAGGGTATCTGCGCATAGTGCGGCTGTTTTATATAACGAAACTTATTTGTTCATTAATATACTAATATATAAACGGGGGGTTTCCATTGAATATTGCACTTATTGCTCATGACACAAAAAAGGAACTCATGGTACAGTTCTGTATCGCCTATTGCGGTGTACTCAGCAAGCACAATCTTTGTGCCACAGGTACTACGGGAAAAATGGTAGCCGAAGCAACAGGCCTTAACGTTCAGCGTTATCTCAGTGGCTCACAGGGCGGCGACCAGCAGATCGCAGCGAGAATATCCTGCAACGAGATAGACCTGCTTCTGTTTTTCAGAGATCCTATCTCAGTGAAGCCACACGAACCTAATGATATGAATCTCCTCAGACTTTGCGATGTACACAACATTCCGGTAGCCACAAACATTGCCACTGCCGAAGCGCTTATCCACGCACTTGAGCGAGGCGATCTTGACTGGAGAGATATCGTTAATCCTACAAAGATATAATTGAAATTTCATATACAAAAGCGATGAAAGGGAGAGTATTCCGTTCTTATGTTTCAGCGAGAGCCGTTGGTGAGAGGGTTCACACAAAGGGCAGGAAGAAGGACACCTTGGAGCTTCCGTTTGTTCAAGAACGGACGTATAGCTGCGTTAAAGCGTTAGAGTGATCCGGCACGAAAGTGTTCGGATAATTAGGGTGGTATCACGGTAAAAGTCGTCCCTTACTAGGGGACGGCTTTATTTTTTTATCCACCACCCATAGGGGAGAGGCTCAATTTCTGCTTCACAGAAATGCGACGTCCCGCTTTTTCGCTCCTCACTCACTCTCGAATGCCTTATCTCAGCACACCAAAAAGCAAAGGCGGTATAACAATGAAAGCCAGCCAGCTAACAAAAGAAAACATCACCCCCGAAATAGTAGACAAGCTTCTTTTCGAGGGTCTTGACTATAAAGGCGAAACTGCCGACGTTATAATAGTTCTGGGAAGCCGCAAAGCCTGCGACTATCGTGTTCCCCTTGCGGCAAAGCTTTTTCACGAGGGAAAAGCCCCACATCTCATATTTTGCGGCGGAAAAGTGCAAAATACTTCACAAGGCGAAATGGAAGAGTATAAAGCCATGCTCATCGCCGCCGAAAAATGCGGCATACCGACCTCCGCCATAACTGTGGAAACACACTCTCTTGATACCGTGGAAAATCTGCAAAACGCAGCCAAGCTTGTAAAAAAGCATTTTCCAAACTGCAAAAGCATTATTATAGTCACTACCGCATATCATATGCGGCGTGCCGCCATGCTTGCAGAGCACTTTTTCACACAGAAAATTATCCCCTGCCCTGCCAGCCGTGGCAGTACACAGCGAAATAATTGGTCAATGACCGAAAAAGGCAGCACAACAGCACTTGACGAATGCCTTAAATTCGGTTATTATATAAAAAAAGGTTTTATTGACGATTTTGAAATTTGAAACGTTGTAATTAACAGCATCAAGGCTCTTTAATGTAGTGGTGAACAGTGTTCGCCCGTTTATTAACAACGTCCCGATATCACAGCTATTTAAACGATATCGGTATTCAAAAGTTCAAGACAAAATACAGAAAGGATCGTTATTATATGGCATTGATAGTTAAAAAGCCAAAAGGCACAGAGGACATCGTTCCCTCAAAGGTCTATAAGTGGCACACTGTAGAGAAGATAGTTTCCGAAGCTGCCGAAATATACGGCTTCAAAGAAATAAGAGTACCAACTTTTGAGGAAACAGGTCTGTTCGTGCGTTCTGTTGGCGAAACAACAGACGTTGTTCAGAAAGAGATGTATTCCGTTTCCGCAGCAGGCGACTCAAAGTTCACACTCCGTCCGGAGGGAACATCCGGCACAATGAGAGCTGTCCTTGAAAACGGCATTATGAACGAGGGTCTGCCGCAGAAGGTCTATTATATCCTCTCATTTTTCAGACACGAGAATACACAGAAAGGCAGACTCAGAGAGTTCCACCAGTTCGGCTGTGAAATGGTCGGCTCTGAAAGCCCAAGAGCAGACGCAGAGGTAATTTCACTTGCAAAAAGCGTCCTTGACAGAGCAGGGCTCAGAAACATCAAGCTCAACATCAACTCTATAGGCTGTCCAACCTGCCGTGCAGAGTATCGCAAGGCTCTGAAAGAGTATTTTGCCGCAAGAAAAGACCAGCTTTGCGAGACTTGTCGGGACAGACTTGACAAAAATCCAATGAGAATACTTGATTGTAAAATCAAACACTGTCAGGAGCTTGGCAAGGACGCCCCTGTTATCCTCGATTATCTCTGCGATGATTGCAAAGAACACTTTGAGAAGCTTCAGGAGTACCTCTCTGTAATGGGTATCGACTTTGACATCAACCCTAAGATAGTAAGAGGTCTTGATTACTATACAAGAACAGTTTTCGAGTTCATCACCGATGAGATAGGCGCACAGGGTACAGTCTGCGGCGGCGGACGTTATGACGGACTTATCCAGCAGCTTGGCGGCAAGCCTACCCCTGCCCTCGGCTTCGGTCTGGGACTTGAAAGACTTCTCATGGTAATGGACGCTCAGGGCTGTGACTATATGGAGCCAAAGACCTGCGACCTTTATATCATACCAATGGGCGAGGACGCCCTTAAAAAGGCAATGGGCATAGCCTCCGAGCTTAGAGAAGAGGGCTGTTTCGTAGAATATGACCTTATAGGCAAAGGACTTAACGCTCAGATGAAGTATGCAAACAAAACAGGCGCAAAGTTCGTTATGGTGCTTGGCGACAACGAGATAGAATCAGGCGTTGCAAAGCTCAAAAACATGGCAACAGGCGAGCAGACAGATATCAGGCTTGACAACACAATTGCCGAGAACTTTTCAAATGCACTTATGGCGGATATGTTCAAGGATATCGACGCTGATATAGAGAAATTTATCGGAAAGGAGAACTAAGCAATGAGATGTGAACAGTGCGAGAAAATACCTCTGGTAGAAATACACACTCCGCAGGAATATATGCTCTGTATAGGTTCTCTTGCAAGAATGCTGCTGGCAGGGGAAGTTGAAATGACCTATCAGACCTGCCCACTTGATAAGATAATGGATAACGACAACAAGTGGTATGCTGAAAAGCTTTTCCACCAGTTCAGGTGTACAAAATGCGGCACTATCTATGGTATGCTCTGCAACACCCACACAGGCGGACAGATAAAGATAAACGACAAGGTCTTTGACCCTGCTGATTATCCCGATAAAAAGGAAGATAAATAATGCTTGCAATAAGACCCGTGACCTATGAGGTGGAAACCTCACTTTCGCCTAAAAGAGTTCTCAGAAAGCTTGACGGCGACCTTATCGAGCATAAACCGACCATAAACATTCTCTCCCAAAGCAAGTTCATGAAAAACCACCGTGACGATACCATTTTTTATGGCTACCGCACAGACGCCGAAAGCTTTCAGATCTTCCACCACACCGCTAAAAAGCGTGACGGAGGCTCAACAGGCTTTTATGGCAAGGTAGAAAAGACCCCCAACGGCTCCAGGATATACGGCAAGTTCAGAAAGCCTATCTATGCCTATGTTGTGGGCGTCATATGGACGGTGCTTGTGCTTTTCCTCACCCTTATGCTTGTGGCACTTGGAGAGAAAACAGGCGCAGTATGCTTTGCCGCAATATGGCTCGTGGGATTGTTCCTCATGTTCTGGGACAACAAGAAGAAGTTCGTCAGAGCCTATCTCGACAGCTTCCCGCCTGCCGTCAGCAAAACAGACGAAAGCGATGAATAATTATTATCCATATAAACATAAAGAAAAGGAAGTAATGTAAAATGAAACTTGATACAATGAAGGGCTTACGCAGGACCCATTACTGCGGCGAAGTGCCTGAAACAGAGCAGGAAGTCGTGGTATGCGGCTTTGCCGACAGAGTAAGAGATATGGGCAACCTTATCTTCATCAACCTCCGTGACAGAACTGGACTTGTACAGCTTGCATTCAATGATGAAACAGACAGAGCCGTTTTTGAAAAGGCTCAGCTTGTAAAAAGCGAGTATGTACTCATGGCAAAGGGTATGGTACGTCCTCGTGAGAGCGTGAACGAAAAGCTAAAAACAGGCAAGATAGAAGTTGCCGTAACAGACCTGAGAATTCTCTCAAAGGCTGAAACAACACCGTTTGAGGTAACAAACTCAGATAAGGTAAACGATGAGCTGAAGCTCAAATACCGCTACCTTGACCTTAGAAATCCAAAGCTTCAGAAGAATATCATCACCCGTCATAAGATCGCTCAGATAACAAGAGAGTATTTCTATGACAATGGTTTCCTTGAGATAGAAACTCCTATGATGATGAAGTCCACCCCAGAGGGTGCAAGAGATTACCTCGTTCCTTCAAGAGTTCATGCAGGCAAGTTCTATGCACTTCCACAGTCACCGCAGATATACAAGCAGCTCCTTATGATATCAGGTTATGACAGGTATATCCAGCTTGCAAGATGTTTCCGTGACGAGGACCTGAGAGCTGACAGACAGCCTGAGTTCACACAGATAGACCTTGAGATGTCATTTGTCGATCAGGAGGATATCCAGGCTTGTATCGAGGGCTATATCGAAAAGCTTTTCAAAGAGATACTCGGTGTAGAGGTAACTCTCCCACTGCCAAGACTTACATTTGCAGACGCTATGAGCCGTTATGGCTCTGACAAGCCAGATACACGTTTCGGCATGGAGATACAGGATATCACAGATACTGTTAAGGATATTGACTTTGTGGTATTCAAGTCAGCTATCGAGGCAGGCGGCTCAGTTCGTGCAATAAACGTCAAGGGCGGAGCAGCCACATACACAAGAAAAGAGATCGACAAGCTTGTTGAGCACGCAAAGGGCATAGGTGCAAAGGGTCTTGCGTATATCCGCTGGGCAGACGAACCAAACTGCTCATTCAAGAAGTTCCTTGGCGAGGGCGATCTTGAGAAGATAAACGCAGCCGTTGGAGCAGAAAAAGGCGACCTTATCCTCATCTGTGCAGACAAGAACAAGGTAGTTCTTCCAACTTTGGGCGCACTCAGACTTATCTGCGGAAAGCGTCTTGGCGTTATCCCAGAGGGCAAGTTCAATTTTGTATGGATAACAGAAATGCCATTCTTTGAGTATGACGACGAGAACGACACATGGGTAGCAGCGCACCACCCATTCACAATGCCAATGGAGGAGTGTCTTGACTATCTTGACACCGACCCTGCAAACGTCCGTGCAAAGGCATGGGATCTTGTCCTCAACGGCACAGAGCTTTCATCAGGCTCAATGAGAATAACAGACTTTGAGCTTCAGCAGAAAATGTTTGAAGCACTTGGCATGACAGACGAAGAGATAGAAGCAAAGTTCGGCTTCCTCGTAGACGCCTATCGTTATGCCGCACCACCGCATGGCGGCATGGGCATAGGACTTGACAGACTTTCCATGATAATCTGCAATGCCGACAGCCTTAGAGATGTAATAGCGTTCCCAAAGGTACAGAACGCCAGCGAGCTTATGAGTGCTTGTCCGTCCACAGTAGACGAGAAGCAGCTTGAAGAGCTTCACATCAAGACCACAGAAATAGAAGAATAATTCGCATTAACGCAAACAGGACAGCTCATGAGGGCTGTCCTGTTTTTGTTTTATTGCACAAATTCTAATGACCGCACAATGTATATGGTAGGGGCGACCTGAGGTCGCCCGCCTGCGTTTTATCTCTCGCTACGCTCGGTGCTGACTTTTACTTTGTGCTTGTTCTTTACTCTGGTCGGCTTTGCCCATTCCTCACTCCTCATTCCTCACTCCTCACTTATACTCCCCCTCATAAAAACTTGAAACCCGCAGCCGAATTTCTCCGACCACGGGTTCCAAGCTATAATTTATAAGTGGGATGGGGGCAATTTTATTGGGTAGTCACCCGTCATCTTTAAGGCTTAATCGTCCTGAAGTGCGTCATAACCCTCTTCATTCGTTCTGATCTTTACTACGTTCTCAATGTTGTATACAAAGATCTTTCCGTCTCCGATATGACCTGTATAAAGGGCTGCCTTTGCAGCATCGATAACTGCTCTTGTTGGTACCTTGCAAATAACGACCTCGACCTTTACCTTTGGCAGCAGATTTGTTTCAACAACTGCACCACGATAATACTCAGGCTGTCCTTTCTGCATTCCGCAGCCAAGAACGTTCGTTACTGTAACACCTGTTACGTCGATGTCCTCCAAAGCTGTGATAAGATCGTTGAGCTTCTGCTGCTTGCAGATGATAGCGACCTTTGTCATTTTAGGTGTGCCGTCAGCAGACGGTGCGTCTGTTGCATAAGATTCTACCTTGATGGCCTTCTCAACAGGAACTACAGGCTCTGTTGACTTGTCTACCTTTACAACGCTCTTTGCATCGTCCTTTGTATAGCTGAGCATTGCCTGTGACATTGCTGGTGCGAAGTCAGCGTAAGAAGATACAAGACCATGCTCTGTAACGTCAAGACCAAGGATCTCTTCCTGCTCGGAAGCTCTAAGACCGATCGTGTGCTTGATGATCTGGAATACGATAGTCATTGTGATAGCTACCCAAGCGATAACTGATACCATACCGAGAAGCTGGATACCAAGGAGATGTACTCCACCGCCTGTGAAGAGTCCCTTTTCACCGCAAGTACCGTCTGAGAAAAGGCCCACTGCGATAGTACCCCACATACCGTTGAGCATATGAACTCCGCAAGCACCAACTGGGTCATCTATCTTGAGTACCTGATCTATAAACTCTACACCTACAACTACGAGGATACCTGCAACGATACCGATTATAGCTGCTGATACTGGTGAAACTGTGTCGCATGGAGCTGTGATAGCTACCAGACCTGCAAGTGAAGCGTTAAGTGTCATTGAAACATCAGGCTTCTTATACTTGATCCAAGTAAAAATCATTGTTGTGATAGTTGCAACTGCTGCTGCAAGGTTTGTTGTTACGAAAACTTTACCTGCAAGCGGGATAGCGTCGCCTTCCATTGAAGTTGTTGACGCACCGTTGAAACCGAACCAGCAGAACCAAAGGATAAAGCAGCCAAGTGCGCCAAGTGTAAGCGAGTGACCTGGGATAGCCTTTGCCTTGCCATTCTTGTCATACTTACCGATACGAGGACCAAGGATAGCTGCGCCAACGAATGCTGCAACGCCGCCTGCCATATGAACGCAAGTTGAACCTGCGAAATCATGGAAGCCGAGGTCTGCGAGCCAGCCACCGCCCCAAATCCAGTGAGCCTCGATAGGATAGACCAGAAGGCTTATAATTGCTGAATAGATACAATAAGAAATGAACTTTGTTCTTTCTGCCATAGCTCCAGAGACGATAGTTGCTGCTGTTGCACAGAACACTGTCTGGAAGATAAGGAATGCAAAGAAAGGCACTCCGTCTGGAGCAGCTGAGGCATATGTTGAATCAGCTATTCCCTTGTAAGCTCCGATGAACTTTCCGTCGCCAAACATTATACCGAAACCAAAGAGCCAGAACAGCGGAGTTCCGATACAGAAGTCCATCAGGTTTTTCATGATTATGTTACCTGCGTTTTTCGCACGGGTGAAGCCCGTTTCAACCATTGCGAAGCCTGCCTGCATAAAGAATACAAGTGCAGCTCCCAACAGTACCCATATAGTATTGACGGCACTGAAGCCTGTGCTTTCAGCCAATACTGTTACAGTGTTTGTCATATCTTTTTCCTCCTAAAATACAAAAAAGTGTATGACGACCAAAGCCATTCGGCTCGGTCTGTCATACACTTCATTGTGCATTCTGTATATTATTGTAGCTGTAGGGGAACAAAGTAGTAGATCTGTGGTTAGTTTGTTATAAAGTCCGTGTTATATTGAAAATTTGAATTGTCCCTTACTTAACGTAGAACAGCAGATCGCTGTATGTTGGATAAGGCCAGTAATCCTTGCCTACCAGTGTTTCGATCTTATCAGCCGGAACTCTGAGAGCACCCATATCTGCAAAGATAGTATCGTGGAAGAAGTTTGCCATTTCCTGTGTGTCCTCGATAGAGTGTACTTTCTGTACATCAGCTTCCAGTGTGCCAAGTGCCTTGTACATCTCAGTTACGAGAGCTGAAATTTCCTTAACGGTCTCTTCCTCAAATACAGTTTCAGCACCGCAGCTCTTTGCAAGCTCAGCAGTCTTTGCGATATCCTTGATATACTTAGCGGCAGCAGGAAGGATCTCCTTCTTAGCCATGTCGATCATTGTAAGAGCCTCGATATTGAGTGTCTTGCAATACTCGTCGAGGAGAATCTCAACTCTTGACTGAAGCTCAGCTTCTGTATAAACTCCGTACTTAGAGAATACGTCAACATTCTTTTGTGCAAGGAATGTTGGAACAGCTTCAGGAGTTGACTTAAGGTTAAGAAGTCCTCTCTTTTCAGCTTCAACAGGCCACTCGTCTGAATAACCATTGCCGTTGAAGATGATGTTCTGATTTTCCTTGATAGTTCTCTTGATAAGATCGTCAAGAGCGTCCTGGAAGTTGTCAGCCTTTTCAAGCTCGTCAGCAAACTGATCGAGAACGTCAGCAACGATAGTGTTAAGAACTGTGTTAGGGCCTGCTACTGAAAGCTTTGAACCAGGCATTCTGAACTCAAACTTATTGCCTGTGAATGCAAATGGTGAAGTTCTGTTACGATCTGTTGTATCCTTAGGGAAGTGTGGCAGAACGTCAACACCGATCTCCATCTCAACTCTCTTGTCCTCATACTTAACGCCGTTTACGATAGCATCGAGAACGCCTGTAAGCTCGTCGCCAAGGAAGATAGAAATAATAGCCGGAGGAGCTTCGTTAGCGCCAAGTCTATGGTCGTTACCAGCAGAAGCAACTGAAGCTCTCAGAATATCCTGATAATCATTTACAGCCTTGATAACTGCTGTAAGGAACAGGAGGAACTGAGCGTTCTCAGCAGGTGTTTTACCAGGATCGAGGAGGTTTACACCTGTGTTTGTTGAGATAGACCAGTTGTTATGCTTACCGGAACCGTTGATGCCAGCGAATGGCTTCTCATGAAGCAGGCACTTGAAGCCGTGCTTTCTAGCTGTTCTCTTCATGATCTCCATTGTGAGCTGGTTGTGGTCGGTCGCGATATTTGTTGTGCCATAGATAGGAGCAAGCTCGTGCTGAGCAGGCGCTACCTCGTTATGCTTTGTTTTAGCGTAAATACCAAGCCTCCAGAGCTGCTCGTCAAGATCTTTCATGTAAGCCTGAACTCTTGTCTTGATAGTACCGAAATAGTGATCTTCAAGTTCCTGACCCTTTGGAGCAGGTGCGCCGTAAAGCGATCTGCCTGCAAGGATAAGGTCCTCTCTCTTTGCATACATCTCTCTGTCTACAAGGAAGTATTCCTGCTCAGGACCAACGTTTGCTGTAACTCTTGTTGCGTCTGAGCCGAACAACTTCAGAATTCTGAGAGCTGACTTATTGATAGCTTCCATTGAACGGAGAAGCGGAGTTTTCTTATCAAGCGCTTCGCCATTGTATGAACAGAAAGCAGTAGGAATACAAAGTGCTTTTTCCTTAATGAATGCGTATGAAGTTGGATCCCAAGCTGTATAGCCTCTTGCCTCGAATGTTGCTCTCAATCCGCCTGATGGGAAAGAAGAAGCGTCAGGTTCGCCCTTAACAAGCTCCTTGCCTGAGAACTCCATGATAACGTGACCGTCCTCAGTTGGTGAGATAAAGCTGTCGAGCTTTTCTGCTGTAAGACCTGTCATTGGCTGGAACCAGTGAGTGTAATGTGTGCAGCCCTTTTCAACTGCCCAATCCTTCATTGCGTTAGCAACGATGTTTGCAACCTCGATATCAAGTGGATCGCCGTTGTCGATAGTCTTCTTCAAAGCCTTATATGTAGCCTTTGGAAGTCTTTCTTTCATCACTGATTCATTGAATACGTCTGAGCCGAAATATTCAGGAACGTTTGCCATATTGAATTCCTCCTATTATAAATTATAGTCTAAAAAAATAAAAAAGACACTGCGAACCTAAGTGGTTCACAGCGCCTTTGCTGTTTACAATTATGAGTATATACCTTTTGACCTCATTTGTCAAGGCTTTTTTTTATTTTTATAGACTTTTACAAATTGACGCAAAAATATTTGTTGAAACTTGTGAAATCACATCCCATGTCAATAAAATGCACATATTTTTGTAAAGAAATACATCAAACTGCTAAAATAGTGAAAAAAAGTGGGCGACCCTAGGTCGCCCCTGCGATAATATCCTAAATATCTATATAATGATCCTTATCAGGTCTGTCTTTCAGCTCTTTTTTCATAAGCTTATTTACCTTTTTGAGCTTTGAGCCTGCGGTAAAACAGCCGAAGATATTCGTCACACCTGAAACGAGCAGAGCGATACCAAGGACTATCATTGCGGTTTCGCCTAAAATAAGAGGGTCAAAGAGGAGAAGTATACCAACGAGAGTGGTAACAGCGGCTGAGATACAGCTTACGTTCCAGCTTTCTACACCTGCACGTCTAAGGTTAAGGGAGTCCTGAATGTTCACGATGCCGCTTATGAGCATATAAAGTCCGCAGACAACGGCAATGACTTTCGGGATAAAATCAGGTCTTATGATAATGAAAATGCCTATGGCGGCGAGGATGATCCCTCTCACAAGGCTTGAAGAATAGCTCTGGTCGTCTTTGCCCATGGCGAAGTATCTTATAAGCTCCACTGCACCGAATGCGGTGAAAAGTCCACCAATAACATAGCCTATGGCGGCGGTGAAGAAATTAGGGTCGATTATGAGCGCAATGCCCAGCACTACGCAGAATATAGACAATATCCAATAGCTTCTGAATACTTTTTTGATATATTCCATTTTTATCTTTCCTTTCATGTTTTTATAATGCTGCAAGCTGGCGACTAGACGTGCGACCTCAGGTCGCCCCTACAATTTATTTGTGCAGTACAATGGTGTTGCATTAATAAATGCACAGCGTGAAATGCCCGTCACGGAGAGTGACCGCCCACACAATAAACAAAACAAGGTTGAAAAGCGGGCTGTCGAGGGTGCCAGCCCCTACAATAACATTGCAGAAATTACGCCGCGCCATTACAAATATCATTTTGCCGATTTTAGCTTTGCCGCCTTTATTACTTTCATTCGTGAGAACTCCTCTCTGTCCTTTTCTTCAAGAGAGTCAGTAATGAATTTCACTATGCGTTCATTTCTTGGAATGATTATATTTTGCAGGGCGTTTGCTCTGCGCTGTGTCTTTTTTATGGCTACGGACAGTCTGTAGATACTGTTTTCCACCTCTGCAAGGACCGCTGTGGTCTGTTTTACCTTTTCAAAGGCGAGATAGGCTCTGTCAAGCTGAGAATCGGTCTGAGAAAAGCCGTATGTGACTTTCAGAGGGCGTTCTTTAAGCGTGACCTTTGGCAGCTCAACGCCCATGACGCTTCTTGTGCTTATCTCAACGCCTGTTTCAACGGGGATACAATTTGCATAAGGTGTAACAAGACCCATGGAGATATTTGCAAGCTGGAGTGCGCTGTAGGCTTCCTTGTAGGTGTCCTCAATGCTTCCTCTAAGCTCTCCTGCTTTGTCAACAAGGCTCATAAGCTCTCTTATAAGGATATTTCTTTTTCTGTCCAAAAGCTCATAGCCCAATGCGGCAAGCTTCAGAGCCTTTTTATAAAGTATAAGATTTACCTTTGTGGCAAAGACCTGCTGTTCAGCCATTAGTCACACCCTCTCTCTATTATATCACTGTATATAAATAAAGTCCAGTAGGGGCGAACATTGTTCGCCCGATTTTTTCTTTGTGAGCCGTTTTATTCAGCATTGGAATAGTGATGTTGCAAATAATTTCAAAATCGCAAACAACAATATTGTGAGTGACGGCAATATCATAAATAACCGCAATATTGTGGAATAACGGGCGAACAATGTTCGCCCCTACATAATTATTTGTGCGGCACTGAATTTTAGTCCTCTGCAAAAAGTGCCTTAGCTTTTTCTGCACTGTAATAATGCTCCAGATGTTCTTCGTCAACACGGTCAAGCTCTGATTTCGGCAGTGTGGAGAGCAAGCTCCAGCCTAGGTCGAGAGTTTCGTCTATGGTGCGGTTCACGTCAAAGCCTTGGTCGATAAAATGCTTTTCAAAAAGCGTGCCGAATTTCAGATAGGCTTTATCGGTATCGGAAAGCTCCTCCTCACCGATAACGGAGGCAAGGCTTCTTGCGTCCTGCACCTTTGCATAGGCTGCAAAAAGCTGGTTCGACACCATTTGGTGGTCTTCCCTTGTATAGCCCTCGCCTATGCCGTCTTTCATAAGTCTTGAAAGGCTCGGCAGGATAGAAACAGCAGGATAAACACCTGTTTGGTCGAGGTTTCTGTCAAGAACTATCTGCCCCTCGGTAATATAGCCTGTAAGGTCAGGGACAGGGTGGGTGATATCGTCATTCGGCATGGTGAGAATAGGTATCTGCGTAACAGAGCCTTTTGCACCCTTTACAATGCCTGCTCTTTCATAGATAGAGGCAAGGTCGGAATAGAGATAGCCCGGATAGCCTTTTCTTCCCGGTATCTCCCCCTTTGATGAGGAGAACTCTCGCAAGGCTTCGGCATAGGAAGTCATATCTGTGAGGATAACGAGAATGTGCATATCATGCTCAAAGGCAAGATATTCGGCACAAGTCAGGGCGCATCTTGGAGTGAGGATACGCTCTATGATAGGGTCGTTGGAGAGGTTTAAAAACATTGCGACTCTCTGCAAAACGCCTGTTTCCTCGAAACAGCGTTTGAAATAATCTGCAACATCGTTTTTTACGCCCATTGCTCCGAAAACTATTGCGAAATCCTGTCCGTTTTCGTCGGCGATTTTCGCTTGCCTTACTATCTGCACGGCGAGCTTATTATGGGAAAGTCCCGAACCTGAGAAGATAGGGAGTTTCTGACCTCTTATAAGGGTAGTAAGGGCGTCTATGGAGGATATTCCTGTGTTTATATAGTTTCGAGGATATGTTCTTGAAACAGGGTTAAGGGGCGAGCCGTTTATATCACGGTACTTTTCGGGGAAGATATCTCCCAATCCGTCGATAGGCTTGCCTGCTCCGCTGAATATCCTGCCCAGCATTTCGGTAGACAATGCAAGCTCCATAGGCTTGCCCTGAAAGCTTGTGGTGGTATTAACAAGGGAAAGTCCTTTTGTTCCCTCGAAAACCTGCAAAACAGCTCTGTCTTTTTCCACCTCTACAACTCTTGCAAGGCGGCGTGTGCCGTCATCAAGTTTTATTTCTGCCATTTCGTCATAGGAAATGCCGCTTACATGGTCAAGTGCAACGAGCGGTCCGTTTATTTCGCTAAGACCGATATATTTTACGTTCACGCTCCTGCACCTCCTGTCAAAGCCTCCATATCGGCTTTCATATTCTTTTCGTATTCGTCAAAAAGCTCTATTTTATCGTTCGGTATATCATACTTGACTTTGATAAGCTTTTCTATCCAGCCGCAGCCTATTATTTTATCAACGTTCACGCCCTGTGAAAGTGCTTTCTTTGCAAGGGCATAGAAATCTGTGATAAGCTTCATCATGCGGTACTGCTTATCAAGTGGGACGTAGGTATCGTCCTTATGATAGGCGTTTTGCTGTAAAAAGCCTACTCTTACGGCTCTTGCGGTTTCGATAAGAAGCTTCTGATCGTCAGGGAGGACGTCAGTACCCATGAGCTTAACTATCTCCATAAGAGTATTTTCCTCAACGAGGATATTTGATATCTCCTGTCTGACTTTCATGAAGTTCTCATTGACGTTTTTATTATAATAATCTGCAAGGTCTTCTGTATACTCGGAATAGCTTGTGTTCCAGTTTATTGCAGGATAATGTCTTGCATAGGCGAGAGATTTATCCAGCGCCCAGAAGCAACGTACAAAACGCTTTGTATTCTGTGTGACAGGCTCGGAAAAGTCAGAGCCTTGGGGCGAAACTGCTCCGATTATAGTAACAGAGCCTTCCTTGCCGCCCAGAGTTTCAACATAGCCTGCACGCTCATAGAACTCAGAAATTCGTGACGGCAGATAGGCAGGGAAACCTTCCTCGGCAGGCATTTCTTCAAGTCTGCCTGATATCTCACGGAGAGCTTCTGCCCAACGTGAAGTAGAGTCTGCCATAATTGCGATATGATAACCCATATCACGGTAATACTCGGCAAGGGTTATGCCCGTATAGATAGAGGCTTCACGGGCGGCGACAGGCATATTTGAAGTGTTTGCGATAAGCACTGTTCTGTCGGTAAGCGGTCTTTGTGTTTTCGGGTCGATAAGCTCTGAGAACTCCTCAAGCACCTGCGTCATTTCGTTTCCACGCTCGCCGCAGCCTATATAGACGATTATATCTGCGTCACACCATTTTGCAAGCTGGTGCTGGGTCATGGTCTTGCCTGTGCCGAAGCCCCCAGGGATAGCGGCTGTTCCGCCCTTTGCAACAGGCAGAATAGTATCAACGATACGCTGACCTGTTACCAACGGCTTTGTAATAGGCAGGCGGTTTTTGCATGGTCTTGATGTTCTGATAGGCCATTTCTGGCAGAGGGCAAGCTCCTCTACTGCTCCGTTAGGGGCTTTTATTTTTGCCACAACGTCATTTATTGTATAGTCACCGTTTTCGGCAGTCCATATGACCTCTCCGCCTTTTGACAGAGGGGAAAGCATACACTTATGTGTGATAAGTGGCGTTTCGGGGCAGGTGCAATAAATATCCCCTGCGGAAAGCTTATCCCCTGTTTTCACTGTCATTGTAACGGGATACTTTTTCTCTGTATCAAGCGAGCTTATGTCTGCACCGTCAGCGATAAATGCGCCTGAGACTTCCTCAAGCTTTTTAAGCGGTCTTTCTATGCCGTCGAAGATGTTATTTATTATACCGGGGCCGAGGGTTGCGGACATTGGTGCGCCTGTTGAGATAACAGGCTCGTCAGGCATAAGCCCTGTTGTGCCCTCATAGACCTGAATGGTGGTAAAATCGGACTGCACTCTTATGACCTCGCCGATAAGACGCTTTTTGCCCACATAGACCATTTCCTGCATGGCAAAGCTTTTCGTATCTGCAACCTTTACTACAGGTCCGTTTACCGAATATATTTTATCCATAAAAAACTCCTTATTACCCAAGCACAAGCTCGGCTTTTTCAGTAAAGGCTGAACGCTGCCCCTCAAATGCTGAATCAAAGGTATAATCAAGTGCTATACCAATATCCTCATAGACCATGAGCATACCGCCAAGCTCTATGGAATCTCGGCTTTTTACTTCAAAGTCTGCAAGGTCAGAGGCGTATTTCATATCCTCAGGTGAGAGGTAGATAACGCCCTTATGCTCGGGATAGGTCTGTTTGCATTTTTCGGCTTTTTCTTTTAGCCAAGACTTATAATCTCTGCTTGCTTTGAAAGTCGCAAGCCTGCTTTTTACGTTGTCAAAAACGCTGTCTATAAGCTTTTCTCTATGGCAAAGCACGTTTCTTTTAGCTTCAAGCTGTTTTGAAGATATTTCCCTTACGGCTCTTGCCTCCTCGGTCTTATCTGTGGCGGCTTTTTTTGAGTCTGCGAGGCTTTGTGCTTCTATTTTCGCCTGAGCAAGCTCGTTTTCACGCTGTTTATCAGCGGATTCGGTTATGAGCTTTGCCTGTTTTTCAGCGTCCTCAAAGACAGCCTGCTTGAAGCGTTCAAGTTTTATCGTCTGATTTTCCATTACTAAACTCCTATCAAAATCACAGCTTTATTCCCACTGCTTCTGCGAGATAGTGGGAAATGGTATCAGATATCTTTGATGTGGCATGGCGGTCTGGTATTTCAACTATGAGGGGCGTTTCTCTTGTGAGCTTATAGTCATAGACCTTTTCTCTGCACTGCTTGACTGCAAGCTCTGTCATAAGCACAACGCCCACGTCCTTCATTTCCATAGCCTTATCAAGTGCGTTTGACACCTCCTCGGAGGTATGCACCACAACGCCCTCGATACCTGAAAGTCTCATGCCCATTTGGGTATCTATATTATCGCTGATAAGATAAAATCTCATGTTAGATGCCCAGTGCAGTGCCTACGTTTGAGATTATAAGGATAGCGATAAGAAGTCCATAGAGGGCGATACCTTCGCCAAGAACAACGAAGATAAGAGCCTTTACAAAGTTCTTAGGGTCTTCTGAGGTTGCACCGATAGCGGCTGGAGCGCCTGCGGCAACAGCTATGCCTGAACCTACGCAGGAAAGTCCAACGGCAAGGGCTGCTGCAAGGTAGCCAAGGCCTGCGCCTGTTGAAAGGGCTGCCTTAACGCCCTCCTCGCTTGCGGCTGAAACAAAGTTACCTACAGGGACGATAAGAGCGCATAGCATTATGCCTGCAAATGTACAGAGATTGCCGATAAAAGCACCCTTTGGCGATCTTCCGTTCTTTATTTTCTTTGCGGTGAAAATGAATGGTACGCAAAGAAGTGCGACTGCTATAAGTGGGAGCAGGAAATAGATAAGCATAGTTGATTCCTCCAAAAAAATTATTTTTACTTTAGATTTTACGAATTACATTGTACGGGTATGGATAATGGTCGGGGTAAAATGCCCGTCACGGCAAGTGACCGAACGATGTTCGCCCCTGCAAAACAATACCACAAATTTGATATCATTCTGTTTGTGCAGTAAATTTTACACCAACAGGCTCGAATGGTTTTCCGCCGCCCTCATAGAAGCGGGAGAATATCTCATAAAATTCAAGTCTGATTATCTGAATGGCAACTATCATGCCCTCCATTACCATTACAAACAGGTTGCCAAGCACAAGCACAAATGGCTGTGCGGCGGCGGAACACATTTCCATAAGGGTCATTACCACTAGCATCATGCCTGCGTGGGAAAGGACAAATCCGCCCACACGGAGAAATGACATAGTATTTGAAACATAGCTCAGCAGGAACTCAAACATTTCAAAGAAGTTCTCAACTATAAAGTTGCCCACGGTCATTTTTTCCTCGTCCTCGGACAAGCGCCACTGTTTATACTTCACGGCGATAGAGAAAGGTGTTCGGCAGAATATGCACACCAATGGTATTACGATAAGGAAAATGACGAACGGAGTGGACATGACTTTTACATCGAACATGAGCGTTCCAACAAGTCCTGCCGCAACGGAGCTGTAGAACACAAGTCCTGCGATACCGTTACAGCCGAAAATGGCTTTTTCGTAATCCTTATTTTTAAAGCCGATATAGATATTGAGTATCATTGAGATAACGATAAGTGCCACACCTATGGCAACGGCAGTTATGAGGATAAAGTTCGTTTGCTTGAAAACCTTTAGGGGCAGGAAGTCAAGTCCTATATTCTCAAACACAGGGTCTAAAAGCTCTTCATAACCGAAGAACGAGCCATAGAGAGTGCCGAATATCATACTTGATATGCCAAGGCGTGTGACAAGACCGCTTATTTTTGCTCCTAGCTTTTTCTTTAAGGCAAGTCCGCCTAGAACGATAAGAAGTCCTTGTCCCAAGTCGCCGAACATTATGCCGAAAAGCAGAGTATAGGTTATTGCCACGAAGGCTGTCGGGTTATAGCCTTTATACTCAGGCAGACCATACATTTCCACAAGCATTGTGAAAGGTCGGGTCAAAAAGTTGTTTTTAAGCACTGTAGGCGGCTCACATGAGGCGTCTGCGTCAGGTGGGAGATAGACCACTGACACTGAACGCATATCCTCGAAAAGCTTACCAAAGCGGTCTTTTTCCTTTTCGGGGATAAAGCCTTTAAGATAAAACTTATCGTTTAGTGCGGCGGCATTTCGCCGCAGGTCAAAGGTATCGTGGATAAACCTTAGTTTTGAAAAAGCTTTTTGCAGTTCAGGCTCTGCTTTTGCGGCAAGCTCGTTTATCTGCTCGTTTATCTTTGCGTTCTCAACTGTATCTGCGTCTATAGTTTGTTTTAGCTTTTCCAAGGCTTCGTCTGCGTCGCCTGATACATAGGACGGTATCCGTATCCTTTCAAAATACATTGAGTGGAAGATATCATCAACACGCTGTTTATCACGTTCAGGGACGAAATACATTCCCCAGCAGAAGCTTTTTCCCGTTTCAAAGGGGACAAAGAAGAAATTCTCGTTATAATAGTCAAGCTTCGGCAGGTTATCCACAGGCAGCTTTCCGATACGGACGGAAACATACTTCATTGAGAAAAGCTGCTGAAAGTCGCTGTGCATACCTTTCAGGTGGTCTATTTGTCTGACCGCCCCTCCAAGCTCTGAGATACGCTGAGTAAACTCCAACCGCTTTGTATTAAGCTCGCTGAAAGGGGTATTATACTTTTCAAACAGGGAGTTAAAATCCTGCGGAACTGACAGGTCACACTCAGTAAAATCAGTTTCCTTTAGAGTTATACCAAGCTGTGCGGAAAGCTGGGCAAGCTCTTTCAGAGGTCGGTCATACTCGTTTTTCTCGCTGAGGGGCTTCATTGCGCTGTCGGGAGAATTGCCCGCAGGCTCGATATGAAAACAGCCGCTTTCACAGCACCTTTTCAAGGTGGCGTCAAGCTCGTCCATAAGACCTGCTATATTCACAAGGGACATTTTTTCTATAGCCAATCACATTATCTCCTTTCCTGAGAATTTACCGCTCAGGCGGTGATGATAAGATCCTTTTCAACTGCCGAGGGGTCGGCATTATATCTTATCGCTTCGATTATATGCACGATGTTCAAGGCTTCCGTACTGCACAGTTTCATAAAGGCATAGAGTGAAACCGGTGCGGCGGTGCTTTGGGCGAGGATATGAGAAAGATAGCAAAACTGTGAACTTCGGACTATACTTTCGATATATTCAGAGGCCTGTTTGCAACCCTTTGAATACTTTGATCTTTTCACCCATTCGAGCATATCTTCGGGGCTTTCAAGCTCATAATACTTATCAAGTCTTTTAACTGAGCCTGTGCCTGTTTTTATTCTTATCTGCCGTTTTTTTATCTCCTCGGAGGAGTAGCCAAAAAAGGCTTTCATACGGTAGGCGTTTATTATGTTAAGGCAATCTATCTCCCGGCTTATCATTTCTGAGAGCTGTTTGCTTTGCATTTCGGAAAAATCATGTTTTGCGGTATTTAAAAGCTCGGTATAATAGGCTGTTCTCAGCCTTAGCTCGCACTCGGTATAATCCGCTGAGCCGTCCTCCAAAGGCGGTATTTTCACCAGTATCTTATAATACGGTGTATTTCTTAGTATTTTAAGAAGCTGTTCATAGTTCTCGGCTCGGCTCATTTCAAGAAGGCTCACCTTTGAATGTTTTATGACATAGCCGGGAAGGTCGTTAAGGTAAGAATTATCAAGCCCTGAATTTATATTGTTTATCATGGACAGAATACATTCTATCTCCTTGCTTTTTATAAGGAAGTCATAAAAAGGCAGTTTATCAAGCTCCTGAAATCTGCACAGGCGCATATAGGTATTGAAATTCTCTCTTTGGAGAAGCGCCTCCACAAAACCTCTATGGACGGTATTTGGGTCAACGTCACGGAAGGCGTCTTTATATCTGGCTGAATGTGCAAGATAGTCTGCGGCTTCGGGGACTGTTCTTCGCATGAGCATTTCATGATAGTTCTCTTTAGTAAACATTCTGCCGTGGATATATTTTATTTTCGCCACTGTTCCGTTGGCAGACCAACTGTCAAGCATATTTTTTCAGCCCCTTTCACGGAGAATTTTTGCTCTACTTCGGAGAGATGATATTATCAAATATCTCCTTCTCCCACTGAGTATGTTTTTCTTCAAATATTTTATTGAGAACTGTTGTTTTCTCGTTCTGTGCGGAAGTTATCTTTTCGCTTTCGGTATTTATACGCTCTGTGACCTCTTTGGCTTTCTGCGTTTTATAGGCTTCGGCTTCTTTCAGGGCGTTTTCTTTCAGCTCCTGTGCTTCTTTCACTGTGCGCTCCAGCAGTTCGCCGCTTTCCATATCTGCTTTTTCAAGCTTGCCTGCAGCGGCTTTATCTGTTTGCAGTATTTCTGCTATCATATCCATATTATTCTCCCCTTTCAGGCAGGATAGTTTCATAACATTAATTGTACACCTTTTTGTCTTAAATAGCAAGTTTGAAGGGGTACAAAGCCATACTTTTTATATATTTTGCACTATCTATATGACTTTTCTTTGGACAAATTGCTCTATGTGTAATGATTTTAGTCAGAATACACATTTTATTTTACCCTGAATTTGAAAAATTAGTTGAATATCTGCGGTCATGTCACTTGACAAAAGGGGACAAAAGTGGTAAACTTGTATTTATCACGCACACATCTGTACTTTGGAGGTGGACTAAAATTGGAGAACGGGCAAAACAAACTTGTTATCGTAAGCTCTGAGGTGCTTCCTGACATTGTGCTAAAGGTGCTTGCCGCAAAGCGCATGAGGGCAAGGGGCGAAGTTTCCACTTCATCGGAAGCCTGCCGCAAGGTGGGGATATCGAGGAGCGCATACTACAAATACAAGGACTCCGTATTCAATTATGAAGAACAGCTCACAAACAACATCGTTTCGGTATACTGCATACTGAGAGATGAAAAGGGAGTGCTTTCCTCCATTATATCACGGCTTTACGAGTTGAACACGAATATTCTGACCATAAACCAGAATATCCCTATCGACTCGGTGGCGACGGTGACATTCTCGGTAAGATTTGAGCATGACGCACTTAGCACCAACGTGCTTACGGAGGAGCTTTCTAAAGTTCACGGCGTTGTGGAAGTCAAGATAATATCGGGAGAGTAAGGGTAAAATAAGATTTTAACAATATATAATTTATTAGGAATGAGGATTTTTTATGTGTAAAGTAGCAGTTATCGGTTATGGCGTTGTAGGCTCTGGTACGGTAGAGCTTTTTATGAAAAACCGTGAATCTATCTCAAAAAAGGTCGGCAAGGAATGTGACATCAAGTACATTCTTGATCTGAGGGATTTCCCTGATTCTCCATTTGCAGACAAAATGATAAAGGACTTCAACATCATTCTCAATGATGCCGAGGTAGAAGTAGTAGCCGAGGTAGTAGGCGGAACGACTTTCGCTTATGACTACACAAAGAAGCTTCTTGAACACGGCAAGAGCGTTGTTACATCAAACAAGGCGCTAGTTGCGGAAAAGGGTGCAGAGCTTCTTAAAATAGCAAGGGAACACAACTGCAACTATCTGTTCGAGGCAAGCGTTGGCGGCGGTATACCTATCATCAGACCGCTTAACAAGTGTCTGGCAGGAAACGAGATACTTCAGATATCGGGTATTCTCAACGGCACAACAAACTTCATTCTTACAAAGATGATAAAAGAGCAGATGTCATTCGACGATGCGCTGAAAATGGCTCAGAAGCTTGGTTACGCTGAGGCTGACCCTACGGCTGACGTTGAGGGCGAGGACGCTTGCAGAAAGATCTGTATACTTGGCTCACTTGCATACGGCAAGCACATTTATCCTGAAATGGTACACTGCTCAGGCATAACAAAGATCACACTTGATGATGTTGAATATGCTGCAAACGCAGGATATGTTATAAAGCTTATAGGTTCTGTAAAGAAGCTTGATGACGGCAGAGTGAGTGCTATCGTTTGTCCAAGACTTGTGCCAAAGTCAAATCTTCTTGCGTCTGTTGACGATGTATACAATGCTATCAGCGTAACAGGCGACGGTGTTGGCGACGTTATGTTCTACGGACAGGGTGCAGGCAAGCTTCCTACAGCTTCAGCGGTAGTAGGCGACATTATCGATTGTCTGAAGCATCATCACAGAGTGCTTGCTCTTACATGGGAAGATTGTGATGACAAGAACTTTGTTGCGCCATACAAGGACATGGACGTTTCAATGTATGTTCGCATAAAGGCTGAAAATGCTGAGGCTCTCAAGTCTTCTATTTCTGAGATGTTCGGAAAGCTCATGTATATAGAGCGTTCGGGCAGGACAGAGAACGAGCTTGCGTTTATCACGCCGAACATGAAAGAGGCTGACATTGACGCTAACCTGACTATCCTTTCACACTCCGCTGAGATCGCAAGCAAGATAAGGATATACTGATAAAAAAGCG
>NZ_FR890700.1:93708-102020 GCF_000435935.1 Ruminococcus sp. CAG:57
CACAAAAGCAATATGGGGCGGACTTGATGTCCGCCTTTTTTATAAAGGAGTTTTCACCATGATAAAAATACAGATACCTGCCACGTCGGCTAACCTTGGCGCCGGTTTTGACGCACTGGGGCTTGCGCTCACTTACTACAACTACATTGAAATGGAGGAGTGCGACAAGATAGACATAACGGCGGCGGACGGGCTTGACATTCCTACGGACGAGAGAAACCTTATTTACATTTCTGCCAAAGACCTTTTTGCGGTATGCGGAAAAAAACTTGAGGGACTAAAGCTCATACAGACAAGTAATATTCCTATGGCGAGAGGTCTTGGCTCGTCTTCTGCCTGCATAATCGCAGGACTTGTGGGAGCAAACAAAATGCTTGGAGATCCCCTCACAAAGGACGATCTTGTTGACCTTGCTGCTCAGATAGAGGGTCACCCTGACAACACTGCGCCTGCACTGCTGGGCGGAATCGTTACGGCGGTATTTGACGGAAGAAAGGTACACTGGGTAAAGCAGGAGGTTTTCACAAAGCTGAAATTCGTGGCGATAATACCTGATTTTGAGCTGAAAACTGAGGAAGCGAGGGCTTGTCTGCCTAAGGAAGTTTCACACAAGGACGCAGTTTACAACCTTTCCCGTGCGGCGCTTTTCTCGGCTTCGCTTCTTACGGGCAAGTTTGAAAATCTGAAAACGGCAGTTGATGACAGGCTTCACCAGCCTTACAGAATGGCGCTTATACCCCACTGCAAGGACGTTTTTGACATTGCGTACACTCACGGTGCATATGCGGCATACATAAGCGGTGCAGGTCCAACTATCATGGCTATTGTGGACGAGAGCAATCAATATTTCGCAGGCAAGATGAAATTTTCTCTTGACAACGCAGGGCTTAAAGGCTGGCAGGTAAAGGAATTTCACATTGACAACGAGGGTACGAAGCTTATATGAACAGGTGCAAATGGTGCGACCTTAAAAATCCAAAGTATGTGGAATATCATGACAAGGAATGGGGCGTTCTCAGGACTGATGACAGCTATTTGTTTGAGATGCTTGTGCTGGAGTCTTTTCAGGCTGGGCTTTCGTGGGAGTGCATACTGAACAAGCGTGAGAATTTCCGCAGGGCTTATGATGAATTTGACCTTGATAGGGTCTGTGGATATGACGAAGAGAAGATCGCAGAGCTTTGCTCTGACAGTTCTATTGTGCGAAATAAGCTGAAAATTAGGGCGAGTATTTCTAATGCAAGAATATTTCGGGATATTGTGAAGAAGCAGGGGAGCTTTTATGATTATCTTTGCAAGTTTACTGACGGAGAAATATTGTATGAGTGCGATAAAACTACCAACGAATGGTCCGACAGGATATCTGCAGACTTGAAAAAGCGTGGAATGAAGTTCGTGGGAAGCGTGATAATATATTCGTTTTTGCAGGCGGTGGGAGTGATATATTCCCATGATAGTGAATGTGGACTTTATAGAGAAAAATAAAGTAAAGATATAAGCAAAGCGGTGTCGGAGTGGAAACTCTGCACCGCTTTTTCGTATTCTCATAAACAATGTAAAAAACCGCCCTGCACAATGTATACAGAGCGGCTGCATTTTTTCAATTTTTTTATTCCATAGGACAAATATTTTTGCGGTTTTCGGCTATCCTTTCGTCTATACCCTCTACCTGCGGCTTAACAAGGCTCGATGTTCCTGCGACAAACATTCTTGCACCTGCTTCGTAAAGCTTGCGGCAGTTCTCGTTTGACATATTGCCGTCAGTTTCTATGATGATGTCCTCGTGGCCGTTTTCGTCAAGCCACTTTCTAAGACGTCTTGCCTTATCCACCGTGTTAGGCACGAGCTTCTGTCCTGCAAAGCCAGGGTTTACTGTCATGACAAGCACACCGTCTATGAAGTCTACGGCTTCCTCTACCACGCAGATAGGTGTGCCGGGATTGATAGCCAGGATAGGCTTTGCACCGATAGAACGGAGATATTGCAGGCACTTTGCGATATGCTTTGTGCTTTCATAATGCACTGCCGCATAATCGCCCTCTCTGATATCAAACCACTGGAGCCTTTCCTCTGGCTTTTCTATCATGAAATGAAAATCAAATGGGATATCCGTCAGATCACGGAGCTGTTTTACATAATCAGGATAAAGTGTGAAATTCGGCACAAATGAGCCGTCCATTACGTCTATATGGAGATATTCGATATTGTTGCGCTTAAAAGCGTCAAGATATTCCTTTATCTGTCCCAGATGGACGCACATCATTGAGACTGATATCATACCATTGTCCATACTGATCCTCCTGTTTCTATTCATCTTTTTTATCTTATGCTGTTATCTTCAGGCTCAATGCCCATGATAAGCTGGTCTATTACTCTGTCGGTAGACTTGCCGTCTGTATATTTGAAGTTCTTCTTTATGAAGCCCTCCATTTTTTCAAACTCGTAATCCTTATCTCTGAGAGCGGTCATAAGCTCATCAAAATCGTGGACGATCTTACCAGGAACAAGCTCCTCATACGGCTCATAGAAATCTCTTGTTGCTTCATAATACTTTTGGTCGAAAGCAAAGAAAAGCATCGGCTTTTTAAGCAGTGACATCTCATATATGATAGAGCTGTAGTCTGTGATAAGCACGTCAACTATAAAGAGGATATCATTTACCTCTCTGTAGTCGGAGGCGTCAAGTATTCTGTGAGCATACTCGTCAGGTATTTCGATACGCCTTTTTACAAACGGGTGGAGCTTTACGATAAGAACGGAATCCGTTTCATCAAGAAATTTGCCCCATGCTGTAAGGTCAAGCTTATCAAATGGGAAATGAGCATTATTTGCGTTATTTCCTCTGAAGGTCGGTGCATACATATAAACTGTTTTTGCAGTTTTGCACTCAGGGAAAACTTCCAGCATCTGCTCTCTTGTTTTGGCTTTATATTCGTCGTCAAAGAAAATATCCGTTCTTGGGATACCCACAGGATAGAACTTCTTTTCGTCGATAGCGAAGCCCTCTGCATGGTGGAGTGCAGAATGATAGGAGCTTACAGGAACGTGGGTATAGCACTTATGCACCCTTGTATTGAACGGAGGTGCGCCCGGCTTGCCCAGTCTTTCAAAGCCCAATGACTTGAACGCTCCGCAGGCGTGCCATACCTGAAGCACCTTGACGTTCTTAGGATAATCCACAAGATAGATGTCAGGATAATAATCATCTATAAGAATGATATCGGAGGTTGCAAGATAGTAGACGAACCTTATCATGGCAGGTATCGACCTATTGACAGTGATACTAGCTTTGAAGTCAAATCTGAACTTATACTTGCTGTCAAGTCCTCTTTCTATCATGCGGTCATAGATGACCTTTTCGTTTCCGCCTATCTCGGCTCTCGAACCGCTGGCAAAGAGGATAATATCCCCGTTTTTCTTAGCAAAATGCTTAAAGAACGAGAAAGCCTTTTTAAAGCACCATATCTTTAAACCGTAAACATCTCTTATGATAAGCTTCTTACGGTTTTGAAGCTTCTTCTCAATACGCTTTGGCAAGGTCTGGGAAGGCTTAGGCTCTTTATAGGTGACGGCAAGCTTATATTCGAGTGTATCCATATCGCTTGCAGACTCGGCATAGAAAAGGTTTTCTGCGCCTCGTCTGAGCTTGAAGTTCATAGGGTTCGCCTTTGTATCGTCCTCTATAGTTTCCACTTTATCGGATATGATACAAGGATACTCGTTCGTAAGCACCTGTTTTGACAGGCATCTGCCATCGTTATCATAGGTGAGCTTGAGAAGCGTACTGCCACTGAGGACATAATCCACTGTATCTGTTGATATCTGCGGTTTATTCATGCCCTTATACTTTGTGAATATTTTAAGGGCATATTCGCCTGTGGCGATAGGAGCTTCGTTATTGGCGGACATTATATTCACTGTCAGATGAAAATGAGTTCCGCTTACTTCAAAATGCTGGGCAGGGAACATACAAGTTCTATCATGTGTGACAAATCTTGCTGACAAGTTTTCAAGCTCGTCTTTTTCAAAGCCCACAAGCTCGCCCTCGATATGGAGGATAACTCTCTTGAACTCTACTCTTGTAAGCTCTGCGAATTTTTTGTTTCTCTCTTTTAATCTCTCAATAGTCTTTCTTCTGTTCCCGTATATCTCTTCAAATTCGGGAGTCATATTATCCATTTAAAACTATTCCTTACTTTCCGCCGCTTTTATCTATCCCTCAACTTTCATTTCAGGTCTTGAAAAGCGACTACAAAATTTTTACTCAAATTTACAAACAGTAGACTGTTTAATCGTCAAATGTGAACATTACCTTTAAGGTGAACTCGCCTGTGTTTCTGATAGCGGAGAATGCCTTTTCGTTCTCCTCTATTGTGAATGTATGTGTGATAAGATCGGCAAAGTTTACGTCGCTATGCTCGAAAACTTCAAGGGCTTTCTTCCAATCGTTCACTCTGCTGTTATAGCTGGAATTCCATGAGCCTTTGACTGTTATCTGCTTTCTCAGTATTGACCAATAGATATTCTTAGGCAGGATAAGGTCTGTTGAAGGGTTGCCAACGAGAACAATACTGCCAAGAGCGCCTGTTGACTCGATAGCGGAGGCGATAGCTTCGTTCGAGCCGACAGCTTCAAATGTTACGTCTGCTCCGTCGATACCTATTATCTTCTTCACCTGTGCAGGGAGATCGTCAACGCTTGTATCAACAACGTCAAAGCCCAGCTTCTTTGCATACTCAAGCTTATTCTTTGAACGACCTGCGATAACCACCTTACCGGTCTTTGTTCTCTCTTTTGCAAAGAGGGCTATCATAAAGCCTATTGTACCTGTGCCTATGATAACAACATTCTGACCCTCTTTGATGTCACCGATATTTACAGCGTGCATTGAAACAGCGGCAGGCTCGCAGAGCGCTGCAGTTTTATAATCGAGGGTATCGTCGAAGGGAACTAAGTTCCATACCGGAACAACGAGGTACTCAGCCCATGCGCCGTCCTGTCTTGAACCGAAATAGCTATAGCCTGAGCATTGTGCATATTCCTCCATTTTGCAGGCTTTACAATGCTTGCAAGGGAGCATTGGGAACACGCAGGAACGTTTGCCGAGAAGGCTTTCGTCAACGTCATCGCCAACTGCAACTATCTGACCTGAAAACTCATGACCAGGTATGGTCGGGAAGTGGTAAGTTCCTGTTACAAAGCATCTTGGCATATCGCTTGAACAAATTCCGCACGCCTTTATTTTCAGCAATACGGTGCCTTTTTCAAGCTTTGGCACGTCTACCTCAGTTACTCTCAGGTCGCCCACGCCATAAAGCACAAGTGCTTTCATCTTTTCGGGTATGTTTATTAAGCTTTTCATAAAAAAAGTCCTTTCTATTTACCGCCAAGCAGCGTTCTGACAATAAGCAGGTCGCTGTCTGTTGTTATCTTGAAATTAATAGCGTCGCCCTCTATAAGGTGGATAGGCTGGTTATTCATTGTGCATATCTGCGAAGTGCCTGTGATGACTTTTTTCTGCTCCTCAGTGAGGTTATCCTGCATTTGGATAAAGTGGGCAAGGCGGAAGCTGTCGGGAGCTTGTCCGCTGTAAAGCTCGCTTCTGACAGGGATGTCTTCAACATACTCTCCTCCCTTTGAATGGAGGATAGTATCTGCACATGGAAGTCCGCAGACGCAAGCACCGTATTCTGCGGCACAATCTATGGAATCGTTGAGTATCTTCTCTGTAACAAAAGGTCTTACGGCATCGTGGATAACGATAACATCGTCATCATGAAGTTCGTTATCATTTGTGATAGCGGTGGTGACATTATTTATAGTATCCATTCTTTCCTTGCCGCCGAGGATCACCCTTACCTTTTCGCTTTCAGGAATATTCTTTTTCACCTGTTCGTTCATATAGTCCTCATAGTCCTTATGGACGGCGATATAGATATAATCAAATCTCTTTACCTTGAGCATATTTTCAAGGGTATAGATTATGATCGGCTTACCTCCGATCTCGATAAACTGCTTTGGTATTTTTGAGCTTTTAACTCTTGTACCTGATCCCCCTGCGAGCATTGCACCGTAAATCATAGACAAACTCCTTACTGATATTTATATTATAATAATGTATCTGACAAATAGATCATTGTGATACGCCGATAAAGTTTCGGCAGTCAACGGGCGAACGCTGTTCACCCCTACTTAGTATTCGCTGTTTTGTGACATAATATAATCGGCTATCCTTTCGGTAGAACGGCCATCGCAAGCGCCCATAAATCTTTCTCTGAAATCAGAAATGACAGTAGGGTCGGCTTTTCCCTGCTTTATGGCGTTTATAAGCTCCTCATTGGTCTTAACTATTGGTCCCGGGAGAAAGCTATAGTCATAGGGATAATAAAAGCCTCTATAGTCATAAAACTGGTCAAGGTCAAAAGCGTAGAATATCATAGGTCTTTCAAAGAGCGAATATTCAAAAATAAGCGAAGAATAATCGGTTATGCACATATCGGCAGTAAAAAGAAGATCCTCGATAGGCATATGTTCTGTTATGTCAAAGGCGAAGTCCTGACAATCCTCGGGGATATCCCACTCCTTTTTAACAAAGCCGTGTCTTTTTACAAGAAGCACCCACTCGCTGCCGAAATTCTCTTTAAGGGCTTTTATATCCAGCTTTTCGGGGATATAAGCCTTATCAGCGTCCCCACGATAGGTCGGGGCATAGAGCAGGACTCTTTTATACTGTGCGTTCGGGCAATTCTTATAGAGATTTTCAAAGGCTTTCAAACGATTTTCCTCTTTAAAGAAAAAGTCAGTACGAGATACGCCTATTGCCTGCACGCTATTATTATCAAGGTCAAAGCCGAAAGCTTCCTTGAAAGCCCATATGCACTCTTTACTGCTGACGGTACAAAGTGTATAGCTTGTATGAGCAGGGAACTTTCTCAATTCTTCCAGCGACTCGCCGAAAGAGAGGTCGGTGATACTTTCTCCCCACTTTTTGAAAGCTCCGCAGGAATGCCATGTTTGAATGACCTTTGTGTCTTTTCTGAACTTAAAAGCGCCGAACAGATTACAGGTATCGTTAAGCAAAACGCAACCCACGTTTCCCATTAGCCAAGTAAGCTTCAGATATCTCAGCAGATAGCCCATTCCGCCCTTATTATTATGGACGTAATAGACCTGCGGATCAAGTCCTCTGGTCTTTATCTCCTCATAGATATAGCGGAAGCTATCCGTCAGCGTACCGCTTCTTATCTCGGCAAAGATGACCTTGTTTTTTCTCAAAGGTCTAAGGCTTGACACTTTATAGCAAAGGGGATATACTCCTTTGAACATTATGATCTTGGCGGTGTTTCTGACCGCCTGTTTTAAACCGCTCATTTCTCATCCTACATTATATCATATTATGCGCCGTTTGTCTACACTTTAACAAATAACAGGACACTTTTGCGGCACATCTCACAAAAAAGCTTATTTTCTTAGCTTTATTATGCTCATTTTAACGTATGCACAACGCTAAAAAAGTTCTCTTGTGTAGTATTATAGTGCAGAACGGGAGAAGTGTCAAGGGGGTATTTGTAATTTTGTAAAATTATTTGAATAATGAAAGTGAGTGTGAAAAAGGCTGTGAACGAGGTGCGTTCACAGCCTTGGGGTATCGTATCATTCCCACTCCACCGTTCCCGGTGGCTTTGAGGTTATATCGTAAACTACTCTGTTTACATGGTCTACTTCATTTGTTATCCTGTTGGATATTCTTGCGAGAACATCGTATGGTATCTTTGCCCAATCGGCTGTCATGAAGTCGTCTGTTGTTACAGCTCTGATAGCTATAAGGTGGTCATAGGTTCTGTGGTCGCCCATTACGCCTACTGTCTGGACGTTCGGGAGAACTGCAAAGAACTGGCTCAGGCTGCTCTCAATTCCGCTTTTCTTGATCTCGTCACGGAAAACGGCGTCTGCTTCCTGCAACACCTTTATCTTATCCTCTGTTATCTCACCGATTATTCTTACGCCAAGTCCTGGACCTGGGAACGGCTGACGCCATACGAGTTCCTTTGGTATGCCGAGCTTTTCGCCGACTTTTCTTACCTCGTCTTTGAAAAGGTCGCCAAGAGGCTCTATAACGCCGTCAAAGTTGATATCCTCAGGCATTTTTACCTGATTGTGGTGGGTTTTTATTGTGGCAGCGTCGCCCTTTCCGCTTTCGATACGGTCAGGATAGATAGTACCCTGTGCGAAAAATCCGCCGTCTGCCTCTTCTCTTATCTTATCCCAGAACACTTTATAGAACTCTGTGCCGATAGTTTTTCTCTTTTCCT
>NZ_FR890700.1:102048-109988 GCF_000435935.1 Ruminococcus sp. CAG:57
CTTTTCCTCAGGGTCTGTTATGCCTTTAAGCTTTTCGAGGAACTGTTTCTGACAGTTTACTCTCACAAATCTCATATCGAAAAGTCTTGTGAAAGTTTCCTCAACAAAGTCGCCCTCGTCTTTTCTCATAAGGCCCTGATCTACGAACACGCAGGTGAGCTGTTTGCCCACTGCAAGGCTGATAAGTCCTGCGGCAACTGATGAGTCAACTCCGCCTGAAAGTCCCAAAACTACTTTCTTATCGCCTATCTGCTCTTTAAGCTTTGCAACTGTGTTCTCGATAAAGTTATCCATTACCCAATCGCCTTTACAGCCACAGACCTCGTAAAGAAAGTTTTTCAAAATGACGTTACCATACTCACTGTGAGTTACCTCAGGGTGGAACTGAACGGCATATATCTTCTTCTCTGCATTCTCCATTGACGCACATGGGCAATCATCTGAATGGGAAGTGATAACAAAGCCCTCAGGTGCTTCGCTGACATAGTCGGTATGGCTCATCCATACGATATTCTTATCAGGAACGTCCTTGAAAAGCTTGCTCTCTGCGGAGGCTGTTATCTCTATCTTGCCGTACTCGCTCTTTTTACAGCTTTCTACCTTTCCGCCGCTCATCCATGAAATAAGCTGACAGCCGTAGCAGATGCCGAGAACTGGTATGCCAAGGTCAAGTATAGCCTTGTCATAATGCGGGGAAGTCATATCATAAACGGAGTTTGGTCCGCCTGTGAAGATTATGCCCTTATAGCCTGCTGCTTTTATTTCTTCAAGTGGAGTTTCAAAGCTTTTTATCTCTGCATAAACGTGGTGATCTCTCACACGTCTTGCGATAAGCTGATTGTACTGTCCGCCAAAGTCAAGCACCAGTATCTTCTCATGTGACATATATTTACCTCTTTTCCTTATGTTTTTTGAAATACATAAATATTATAACACGTTGCCGTCCCTTTTTCAAGAGCAATTTACACACTCTTTGAAGCATGGGGTAAATTAATTGTGAACACCTGACATCATGCAGGAAAATATTTGTTGATTATAGCTGTTGTAATTTGCTAATAGCTATGCTATAATGAATAGGTATTGTAAAATGCGTGTAAATCAACAGAAAAGAGTATATTGTAATGAAAGAACAACAAAACATTCAAACACAGCAGGCAAAGGATAAAAAAGGCTTGCTGAAAAAGATAGGAGCATGGTTTGCGTCGCCTGACGGAATGCAAACATTACGATTTATAAGTGCCATAGTGGCAGTTATAACGATAGGAGTCATCTGTGCTTTGTTGGGCATATACATGGACAAAGACAACTTCCTGCCGAAAGAGCGAAATTATGCGCTTATAGGGGCTTGTGCTGTTGAGCTGGCACTGATATTTATTATTGCGAAATTTTTCTCAATGCAAAAGAAGCTGAGAAAGAGCGAAACAAAGGGCTGCATCGACCCTTTCACGGCGGCTTTTATGCTTGGACTAAATTCTTATTTTCTTCCGGACTTTGTAATGGGGTCATATTTTCCAAAGAGCAATGTGCTTTACATTCTCCTTGGAATATTGCTCTGCTGGCTTTTATATCTTATAGGTGCGGTGATATTCCCAAAGCCACACGCCTGGTTTTGCGGAGTGAACGTCATATTTGCCATATATGCTTTGGCACAGTATTATGTCACCGAGTTCAGGGGGAATCCTGTTCAGTTTGCCGACCTTGCCAACATAAAGTCAGTCAGTGAGATAAACGGAATGTACTCACTGTTTTTAGACAGCAAAGTGATGTTTGTGCTTTGTGATCTTATTCTTATTTTCGCTGTAACGGTGACGACAAAAGTAAGGAAGATAAAAATACGCAGCAGGATAATATCGTGTGTGGCTGTTATCGCAGGATGTTTCGTATTCGTATATGGCGGCAGGTTTGCCTATGACCTTGGTATAAAGAACAGATACATCAGGCTGAACTTTTCAGGTGCAGAAAATGCAGACACATACAGGTGCGTAGGCTATGACCTTATGTTCTGCTTTGACGGAATGTTTAACCGTGTGACGAAGCCTGATGGCTACTCCACTCAAAAGGCTGAGGATATCATAACTCAGTATGAGGTACAAAAGGCTGACAAAAAGCCTGCTATCATTGCTATCATGAACGAATCCTTTGCAGACTTTGAGCATATCGCTCAGTTCAAGACTAACAAAGACTATCTGCCCAACTATCACAAATTGCAGGAGGAAAGCATAAGCGGATATGTTTCCGTTTCGGCATATGGCGGTTATTCCTGCAACTCTGAGTATGAATTTCTCACCGGCAACACCCTTGGCTTTTTGCCGTCGGGAAGTGCAGTATTCACCCAATATCTCAACGACAAACAAAACGGTCTTGTAAGCTGGCTAAACGAGCTTGGCTACACAACGCAGGCTATCTCGCCTTGCTCTGAGGGACTATGGGATATAGGCAACGCCTATGAACAGCTTCAATTCAAAGACAGGATATACAATTGTCAGGACAGAATGAGCGATATCCAATATTTCAACGGAAATATCACAGATGAAACCATTTTCAGATATATTGAAGAGCAATATGAAAGACATGCAGGCTCGCCTTATTTTGTATGGACAGCGACCATGCAGAACCATGCGCCGTATGATCATCCGGAGGGTGTTATTCATGAGATAACCTTTGAGGACTACAACGACCCTGCGGCACAGGAATATCTAAATCTTATCTATCAGTCTGACAAGGCGTTGGGAGAGCTTATAAACTATTTCCGACACAAGCAGGAAGAGGTCATAATCGTAATGTTCGGCGACCATTATCCGCATATCATAGACTTCACGGAATATCTCTATGGCAAGGACGTGGCTTTACTTTCAACGGAGGATTACTCAAGACTTCGACAGACTCCTTTCCTTATTTGGAGCAACAAGGGCGTTGAAGCGGAGAAGATAGACGATATAAGCCTTAACTATCTTTCAAACGAGGTCATGGAAGCGGCTGGACTCCCAAAGTCGAGATATCAGCAGGAGCTTGACAAGATACGCTGTGACATTCCGATAATAAGCTCTTACGGCTACAAGACGGCTGACGGAGAATGGTATTCTATAAATGATGTGGCTGACAAATACAAGGACACGCTGAACGAATATGAAACTGTGCAGTATTACAAAATGTTTGATGAAAAGCGTGACAATAGTGTAAATTAGGCTGTTAAAAAACACAAACAACAAAAAAAGTGGGACGATTCCCTACAAAACAATAAACGGACGAAGCTTTTTTACTTCGTCCGTTTCGTTTTATAATGCGTGTCAAAATGCGGGCGAACACTGTTCGCCACTACAAATAACTACATAATTATGCGCTTATTTTTTTTATCCTGTGACCTTTTTCTCGAACATGAACATTCCCATGACATCGTTCATTATGCTGTCAGAAGCGACCTTCTTGCTGTTCTTTGTCATTTGCCTTACGACAGTCTGACCGTCATTCTTGCCGAATATCATAACATAATCGTCGCCGCTTTCGGAAGTTCCCTCATAGGACACCTGATTTTTAAAGATGTTATATTTCCACTTGCCGTCTTTGAAATATGCGTCAACGGCTTCACCGTAATTTTCGCTTGCCAATTTCATTTCGGTATCGAAATCGTAGGTGGAATGTCTTACGCTGAATATTCTCACAAAAGCGATCACAAAATATATCACCAGTATTACCACTGTGATCTTAAACAGAGTCTTTAGTATCTTTTTGCCCTTACCATAATTCTCTTTGCCGCTGCTTGAATGTTCAGTTGGGGTGCGCCTATAGTCTGCCGCACTCATTTCTCTGTTTCGGTCTGTCTCTCTTACACGCTTTACCCTGCGAGCTTCCTGCTCTCGGCGCATTCTTTCCTCTGCTTCGGCTCTTTTCGGGTGTTCGTAAACACGCTTCGGTATGCCCTGTATCCTTGAACGGTCTATAAACTCCTGCTCGCCACGTCTTTGGGTCGATGAGGCGATAGGTACCATTTTTCCGCAGTTGGTGCATATCTTAGCTCCGTCCTCCAGCTTAGAACCGCAGAATGTACAATGTCTGCTCATTATTACCAATCCTTTACACACTTAGAACTGTTTTGTTTGTCGAAGTTTTTTCTATATCTATGTTGGACTATCCGCCCGTTTTCTTTAATGACACGGGCGAACGCTGTTCGCCCCTACAAATCTTCTTTATCTATATTTACAGATATCTTACAACGCCCACAACCTTGCCAAGTATGCTTACTTCGTCTACTATGATAGGATCCATGGTGTCATTTTCAGGCTGCAGTCTGTAATGGCCGTCCTCTTTATAGAAAGTCTTTATGGTAGCTGACTCGTTGTCAACAAGTGCGCAGACTATATCACCGTTTTCTGCATATGGGGTCTGCTCTATAACTACCATATCTCCGTCAAGGATAGCGGCGTTTATCATGGACTCTCCCCTTACCTTTAGGGCAAAAAGCGGATTGCTGTAATGCCTTGCAGGCTGGAAGCTTATATAGTCTGTTATCTCCTCAATGGCAGTGATAGGGATACCTGCGGTGACAGTTCCCACAAGGGGGATCTTCATGCCGTTGCCGCCTGTGAGCCTTATGGCTCTGTTCTGGTTATTTCCCTTTTCAAGAAGACCTTTTGCGGTGAGATTATTTATATATCTATGGGCTGTTGAGGTAGACTTAAAGCCAAACTCCGCACATATCTCCCTAACTGTCGGCGGATATCCCTCTTCTATGCGATCCTTTATGAACTCGAATACCATTTTCTCGTTCTCGGTTACTTTTCTCATAGCTCCGTCCTTTCTGTTATATCAATAAATCTTTATCTTCTAAGCCTAAAGCTCTTTTGCAAGCCTTTTTGCAAGCTTATAGACATCTCCGCAGCCAAGAGTTATAACAAGGTCGCCCTCCTTGCAGTTTTTCTTTATATAGTCGATACACTGTGAGAAGTTATATTCCTTCTGCTGTGCAGTCTGCTTGTCAACAAGCTCGTGGTCGGTCTTGAACCAAACTGCATTTGGTATCTTCTCTGCAAGCTGTTCAGCATAAACACCGTCGGTATTTTTCTCACGGCTTCCCATGATATCCGTTACAACGGCAATATCTGCAATAGAAAGCGCTTTCACAAAATCGTTCATGAGTATCTTTGTTCTTGAATAGGTGAAAGGCTGGAAAACTGCCCACACTCTGTTGAAATCAAGACCCTTTGCGGCTTTCAGTGTACACTCGATCTCCTTTGGGTGGTGAGCGTAATCATCAACGATAGTAACGCCCTTGACCTCGGCTATCTTCTCGAAACGTCTTATTGCGCCAAAGAAAGTATCAAGTCCCTTTTCGATACCCTCCCATGAAACGCCTGAATATCTTGCGGCAGCGATAGCTGCAAGGGCGTTCATGACGTTATGGTCGCCAGGAACGTGGATAGTAAGCTCTCTGACGAACTCGCCCTTATGATAAAGCTCAAAGCGTGTCTGCAAGCCTTTTTTCGACTTTATAACGGCAGAATAATCGTTTTTCTTATCCCAGCCAAAAGATATCATTTCCTTGTCGACACCCTCAACGGCTTTCAGGGTATTTGCGTCATCGCCATTATAGATAACGGCTTTTGAAGCCATGGTTGCAAACTTATGGAAAGACTTTATGATATTTTCAATATTCTTGAAATACTCAAGGTGGTCTGCGTCAACGTTCAGGATAATTGAAACGTCAGGGAAAAGTCTGAGAAAATGGTCCTCGAACTCACAGGATTCACAGACCATAGTTTGTGATGAGCCTGCCTTGCCTGAGCCGCCTATGCTTGGGAGCTTTCCACCTATAACGCAGGAAAGGTCAGTACCCTCCTGAACGAATATCTGTGTGAGCATGGAAGAAGTTGTGGTCTTTCCGTGAGTGCCTGAAACGCAAAGAGCGTTCGTATACCAGCTTGTGACAAGGCCAAGTATCTCGGCTCTTTCGCAGCAGATCGCACCGCTTGCCTTTGCGGCGATAAGCTCAGGGTTATCTGCCATTATTGCGGCGGTATAGATTATAAGGTCTGCACCCTTGATATTCTCGGCTCTCTGACCGAGAAAGACTTCGATGCCAAGCTTTCTTACGGCTTCAAGAGTTTCGGTTTCGTTATTGTCTGAGCCTGTGATGAAATATCCCTTTGAATGGAATATCTGCACCAGAGGGTACATACCAGAGCCGCCTATACCGATAAAATGAACGTGCTTTATATTTTTCAAGATCTCATTTGTTATCATCTTTGTAATACTCCTTAGAATAATAGATAATTCAGAATGTATGTTTATTTTATTATATAACATTTCTAAAAAAAAATAAACCCCTTTTTTGATTATTTTTCAAAAAAAGAGGCAAAAATATTACTACAGGCATTACATCACAAGAAAGGACGCATGAAAATGACTATAACAGAGATAAAATTCAGAAGATTTATAAACGAGGGCAAGCTCAGAGCCGTTGTGAGCCTGACCTTTGACGGCAGTTTTGCGGTACATGATATCAAGATAGTGCAGGGAGAGGAGCGACTTTTTGTGGCTATGCCCAGCCGCCGTGATGACAACGGGGTTTTCCGTGATATCGTTCACCCCATCGACAGCGAGCTTCGCAATGAGATAGAGGGAGAGATACTTTCTGCTTACCGCATGGAGCTTGACAGGCAGGCGGCGGAACAGCAGGATCTAAGCTGAGAACGACAAAAAAAAGCCGATAAAACAGGCATAAAAAACGGGCGAACAATGTGAAATGTTCGCCCTATTATTTTTTCGGCTTTTAGCCCCAAATTTTATCGCCCATGTTTGAGAGATAAGCTGTAAGCTCCTCCGCCATTTCATACTGCTCAGGAAGTCTTGGGTGACCGGGGGTCGCCTTGCCTGTTCTTGTGAACATGAAGTGTGTTATCTTCTGGTCATTAAGCTCGTTTGCTATCTCGTCAACGGCTTTATCCCACTCCTCACCGTGGCAGAGAACTGTCAGCAGAAGCACGAATGTTGCGTTTGGATATTTGCTTCTAAGGTCAAGGATAATGCTCTTGTAGGCATTTTTCCACTTTGCTCTGTAATCGGGATCGGCGATATCGAAATCCTCGTGGCCCTCGTTATGCGGGTCGTTCTGACCCACTGCAAAAAGCACAACGTCAGGGGTATAATTCTCAAAATCCCAAGGCGTTACGCCCTTTGCACCCTCTGGGAAATAGCAAAGCTTATTGTATACAGACTCCATGCCGATATAATTCGGGGCATGATAATAGCCAGTGTTGTCGAAAATTGCGATACCGCCCTGTGCGATATTATGGATCTGTGCGCCGAGGTTTCTTGCTGTTATCATTGCATAGCTATGCCATGCGTTATCGTAAACTCCCTGATGATCCTCAGGGTCACAGCTTGCAACAAAGTCAACTGCCTCGCACACTGCGCCTGCAGAAACAGAGTCGCCATAGCACTCTATTTTTCTTGCAGGGAGAGGAGGATTTTCAAGAACTTCTCCGTCGGGGTCTATTTCAAAGCCCACGAACTCAAAGTAATGGGAAGCGTCCTGCCTTTTAAAAAGGGTGACGGTATGAGTGCCTTTTTCAAGGTCACAAGCGATATCAAGGGTGATATCCTCGTCATTTTTATCGAAAGTCACCTTGCCCTCTTTGCCGTCCATAACAAAGCCAAGCTCCTGAATGTTGAAATACTTATGGTTTTTTATCACGGCGGACACGCTTGTGCCTGTGAAAGTCATTTTTACATTTGAGCCTGCGTAATAAAACTCAGGGCGTGTTTTGTCGGAAAAGTCTATTCTGCCCATATAAGTAAGAAAGCTGTTGTCTGCTGTTATAAGCTTTTTATTCTCTGCCATTTTTTCATATCCTTTCGATACTATGATTTTTTGCATATGTTTATTTTAGCTTTTCAAGGCGTTTTTGTCAAGGATATAAAACGTTTTCAGAGAAATATTTTTA
>NZ_FR890701.1:0-619 GCF_000435935.1 Ruminococcus sp. CAG:57
AACAGCCGCAGAAAAGTTGTATATCTCGACCTGCTCGGTTTCGTCAGCGAAAACCTGTATCAAAAAGCCCTCACAGAGAATTTTATTGCCTTTCTTGTCAACCCTGGGGATATATTTGTCAGGCGTAATTCTCACATAAAAATCCTTGTATCTCATTTCACCACCTCCTTAAAGCTTCAATTGAAGATCATCATATTCGTCAAGCTCTTCATCTTGAATTTCATCAAAACATTGTTCGCAAACCGACTTTTCAAGTGCCGCTCTCAGATAGCTTGTATCCATACCGTTCGCCTCATAACCCTGCTTTATAACGTTGTAGTAATAGCTCATAGGCGGTGAAATGTGACCGCTGTTCATCAGATATGCCATACATTCTTTCTTTTCGCCATTAACATCTATCTCAAAAAGCTCCTTGCGGTAATAGTTCGGAAAGCCTTCATATTTGTCAAGACTGTGCTCATCTCGTCCGTCTATCTCCCATATGAGTACGGGAACTTCCGATTTATCATTCGGCACGATCGTCGCAACACCTCTGAATTCAAGCTCGTATCCTTTCAGCATCTCCTTGCTTACGATCTTTGAATTCGGGCAGCGGTTTGCCATTTGTTCAAGATTGATG
>NZ_FR890702.1:0-7354 GCF_000435935.1 Ruminococcus sp. CAG:57
TAAATTATGTCTGAAATTAAAGCTCAACTGGCTCGAATCTGATACGGATATTAGGAAGCTTCTTGATCTCTGTGTAGCTGTTCATAAGTCCGTCCTCAATAGACAGATCATTCTCACCGCTTGCAGGAGGAGCAAAAAGTCTGAGAGTCAGATCAGCCTCACCCTCCAGCGGCTTCTCAAAGAAAGCTGCCATAAGGTCGATCGTCTTTGCCTCAGGTGACTTATAGAACCACTTGCCGTTTATCTCCATCATGATGTTTGAATCATCATCAAATATAACCTCGCAGAAGTGTGGATTCTTTTCAAAGTGGAGAGGGATCTCAAGACCCTCAGCGTCCTCAGAACCGCCCCAACGAAGCGTGCATGGCAGTGTAACCTCATCGCCTCTTGTCATTGCAGGCTTGAAGAAATCATCGTGGATAATTTCCTTGTATGTCTTCATAACAGGCTGCTCGATACCGCAGTCAGCATAGTTAGGGTCCTGAATCTCAAGACCAAGACGTCCTCTGTCTCTGAACTGATAGAAAGTAAATCCTGAGAACCAGCTCTCGCCGTCAGCTTTGAGCATATCGCAGAATTCCTTTACCATTGCTGCCTGATCGTATGGACCTGTAACATCACCGTCAGCGTTGAACTCGCTCATTACCATTGGCTTTGTAACGCCGCCGTTTATCTCCTTGAATCTCTCAAAAGAACGCTTTGTCATATTGTATATGTCCTTGACCTTGCTTCTGCTGTGGCTTGTTCCGCCTCTTTCAGCAACGTCATAAGGCCAACCCCAGTGAAGAGCCATGTACTTGTCAACAGACCAGATGTCTGTCTCCTTGACAGCCTGTGAAAACTCTGCTTCCTTTTCGATCTCGTTCTTGTTAAGATCTTCAATGCCACCGATACAAAGAATAGTAGAAACGTTTGGTGCATATTCCTTAAGTATCTTATTGAAACGGCAGTAGAAATCAGCAACTTCCTGATAAGTACATCTCTTGTTGAATGAGAACCAGTTGCCTGTAGCTTCATGGTTTATTCTAAGAAGAAGTCTGCCGAAAGGTCTAAGGTCATTTGCGATAGCGATAAGCTGTTCGTCTGAAACGTGTGGGTCAACTGTGAGTGTGAGTGTAACGTCCTGTCCATGACGTCTTACATCTCTCATGAAGGTAAAAGGCTCGCCCTCTGTGTTGCCCTCAAGACCGCCCTTGTATGTGAAATAATCATCATATGGATAATCCCATGCAAAAGAAACATCTTCGTCTTTCATTACCTCAGAAATTCTTCCAGGGAACTCCTTATCCAGCGGATAGTAGCAGTACATAAGGCTTATGCTTCTGTGTGGTCTGCCCATTTTGTTGAGAATGTAATCCTGATTTACATACTCTCCACGCTCAGAGCCATCGCCCAAATCAACAGCACATTTTGCCTTACCCATATGCAATGAGTAGATCTTGTATTCGCTCATAAATTTTCCTCCTATTTTAAAGACAGGACTTTCCTGCCTATTCTGTTACTAAAAAAAATCGTTAATATCGTCCAACACCCTTGAAAGCTCAACCCTCGGCTCAAAGCACATAAAATTCAGGCACTGCCGGAATTTTTTCACACATGGACTTGGTTTTAAGTTTACCACAATAAGCTCATAAAGTCAAGAACTGTGGCTCGGCTAACGTTATTAATGTAATTTACAATATAAGCCGTCATGTCTAATATAATAAAATTTATGTTTCATATTCTTATATTAAGTATAAAATCTTCTGATTTTAAGCCTTAGTCCATACGAAAGCAATGTTAATATCTTCACGTTCTAAAGAGTAGTATAGCAGAGCTTAATACAAATTTATAGTGAAATAAACAAATAAATAATGAATTTTCAGTGAATATAAAAAGCGAACAGGCATCCACCCGTTCGCTTTAATTGATATGATTAATTTACATCTCCGAGCTTGTGTCTGCACTGTCGACCGCACTCTCAGAAACCTCAGAACTATCCGCACTGCCTGCAAAAGCATTGCTGTTTTTATTCTCTCCGTAGGTAGACATATACACCTTTGTGAATTGTATGTCCTCCCTAGGCTTCAGCGTCTCAGAGTCAGCCACATCAGTACCGCATATCTCGTCATAAATATCCAAGCCATCATATACCTGACCGAAAACAGTATACTGCTGAGAGAAATTCAGCACACCGCCATATTTCTCAAAAGCATCGGTGATATCCTCAGGGATATTGTTGCTGTCTGCAAGCTTGCTGTCAAGCTCCGCCTGCTCCTCCTCGGTAAGGTCATAGTTATCAACAAAAAGAAGATAGCTGTTTGAAACCTTCTTCTTGCTGAACAAGTGGCCTTGCTCCTGCGTGTATGCACAAAGCGCACCTTTTAAAGGCCACAGGTTTTTTGAATACTCCGCCTCGATAGTGGTGGTGTCAGTGTCAGAAGTTGTCTGACCGTCAGCCTGCTTTGTTCCGCCTATAAAATACACACCGTCCTGCACCATGCTCACATAAGTGCCGTCATAATAGCCCTTTTCCACAAGTCCAGTGAAAAACTTGCAATAGTTTGGTGCTTCATCAGGGAAAAGCACAGCCTTGAAAGTTCCCTTGTTTGTTTCAAAAACCACCACAGGGCTGTCATCGGCAGGTTCGTCCATCTGTATCACCTTTGCATCAGTATAGTCTATATCGTTCTTGCTGCTGCCAGTGCAGGCGTAAAAGAGAACAAAGATTATAACAAAGCAAATTGCTATAAGTGAAAACTGAAAATACGTCTGAAACTGTTTTCTGCGGTATGGACCCAGATCCTGTTTATTTTTGCTCATTTAACGCTCCTTTACTTTTTCTTTATCTTTGTACCCTGTCTTGTTTCCTCAACGATATAGCCAAGCTCGCCTATCTTATCTCTCAGCTCGTCAGCCTTAGCAAAGTCCTTTGCCTTTCTTGCAGCCTTACGCTCCTCAACAAGTGCCTTGACCTCCTCAGGGATATCCTCTTCACCGTCAGCACTGAGCTTCTTTGCAGCTTCTATCAGACCAAGTGAAAGCACCTTGTCAAAATCCTCGATAAGGGCAAGCTTTGTTTCATTGTTAGTGTCAGCTTTAAGAACGTCATACAGAACAGTGATAGCATTTGAAGTGTTTATATCGTCATCAAGTGCCGCCTTGAAGCTACCCTTGAACTTCTCAAAATCCACAAGCTCCACCACCTCGTCAGGCTTCTTGTCAGCCATAAGCTGTGCTATCCTTGCAGTGAGCTTGTTGTATGCTGTCTTTGCATTGTCAAGGTTTTCGTATGTGAAAACAAGTGACTTTCTGTAGTGTGACTGCAAGCAGAAAAATCTGTATACCAGTGGGTCATAGCCCTTTGACTCCAGCAGTGAAACAGTAAGGAACTCGCCCTTAGACTTTGACATCTTTCCGCTGTTCGTGTTAAGGTGCAGTATATGGAACCAGTAGTTGCACCACTTATGACCAAGATAAGCCTCAGACTGTGCTATCTCGTTTGTGTGGTGTGGGAAAGCGTTGTCGATACCACCGCAGTGAATGTCAAGTCTTTCGCCAAGGTGCTTCATGGAGATACATGAACACTCGATATGCCAGCCAGGGTAGCCCACACCCCAAGGGGAATCCCATTTAAGCTCCTGATCGTCGAACTTAGACTTTGTGAACCACAGTACAAAGTCAGCCTTGTTGCGCTTGTTTGTGTCCTCCTCAACGCCCTCACGAACGCCGACCTCAAGATCTTCCTCATTAAAGTTGTGGAAAACATAATACTCTTTCAGTTTTGAAGTATCAAAATAGATGTTTCCACCTGCCTCATAAGCATAGCCCTTGTCCATAAGAGCAGAGATAACCTTGATAAAATCACCAATACAGCCCGTTGCAGGCTCAACAACGTCAGGTCTTTTGATATTTAGCTTCTTGCAATCCTCAAAGAAAGCGTCAGTGTAGAATTTTGCGATCTCCATAACAGTCTTATGCTCACGCTTTGCGCCCTTGAGCATTTTATCATCGCCTGTATCGCCGTCAGAAGTAAGATGACCAACGTCAGTGATGTTCATTACTCTCTTTACGTCATAACCGTCATAGCGGAGATACTTTTCCAAAACGTCCTCCATTATATAGCTTCTCAGATTGCCGATATGGGCATAGTGATAAACTGTAGGACCGCAGGTATACATTGACACCTTGCCCGGCTCGTTTGGTACAAATTTTTCGATCTTGTGAGTAAGCGTGTTATAAATGTTCATTTATCTTTACCTCTTTCCTTATATTTTACTGCTCTTTCTTTCCGATCTTTTCAAGCTCAGCCACTCTCTTTTCCAGCTTAGCTATCTGTATTCTTGTCTGGCAAAGCTCCTGAGCCACAGGATCAGGGATATGCACCTGATCGAGGTCGCAGGTGCGCTTGCCGTTCTGCTTAACTATCCTTGCAGGCACACCCACAGCCGTTGAGTTTGCAGGCACAGGCTCAAGAACTACCGCATTTGCGGCTATCTTTGCATTGTCCCCCACAGTGAATGGTCCAAGCACCTTTGCACCGCACCCTACCATAACATTGTTTCCAAGGGTCGGGTGTCTTTTACCGTGGTCTTTACCTGTTCCGCCAAGGGTACAGCCCTGATACAGCAGACAGTAATCGCCTATCTCAGCGGTCTCGCCTATAACAACACCCGAGCCGTGGTCGATAAGCAGACCCTTGCCTATCTTAGCACCTGGGTGTATCTCGATACCTGTCAACATTCTTGCAAACTGTGAGATACATCTTGCGATGACCTTGTGCTTGTGAACATAGAACCAGTGCGACACCCTGTAAAAAGCCACAGCGTGAAGCCCCGAATATGTGAGGATCTCCAGCGTGCTCGTTGCCGCAGGATCTCTGTCCTTTATAGTCTGAATATCATGCTTTATATTTTCCAAAATTGTCATATCTATCTCTCCCTTTCTAAGAAAAAACCTCCGGAATGGCGTTTCACCACTCCGGAGGCAGATTATGATCTACGGTCCCACTCCGATTTTCTGTACAAAATTTTGTACAGCTCAATATCTTTAACGCAGACCCTACGGAGAGGAATACTAGGCTTTCGCCGTTGTTCGCTCCCTGCTGTCAGCCGCACTTCACTGAAAGTCCTTGAAGCCTTGCACCAAACGGCTCCTCTCTGAAAATTACCTCACAGCTACTCTTGCTGATACGCATTTATATATTAAGTTATCATATGCCGCAACACGTCGGCAGGCCACATTATTTGCCCGAATCTATATACTTCCAGTATCCCTTGAGATAAACTGCACCGGAAATAACGGTAAGCACAACCGCTATCCAAATGAGTATCTCGTTTACAAGGAATATCGGTGTACCCCAAGTGAAATCAGGGCTTCCCTTTGGTGCAGGAAAAATTATCTGAAGCACCATTATAGCAATAAGAGCAACCATGGTGAAAGCAGTTTTCAGCTTGCCCCATATTCCTGCTGCGACCACAACGCCCTCGCTAGCCACAACAAGTCTAAGACCCGTTACCATAAACTCTCTTGCAAGTATCAGTACCACCGCAACAGGGTCTATCCAACGTTCAAATGTGAAGCAGATAAGCGCCGTCATAACAAGAAGCTTGTCTGCAAGCGGGTCAAGAAACTTTCCGAGTGTTGTAACAAGATTGTGCTTTCTTGCTATCTTGCCGTCAAACCAGTCTGTAATTGAAGCCGCAGCGAACACGATAAGCGCAAACACCATGTGATGCGGTATCTTGAAAAGCAGCACGAACAGCAGGAAAAACGGTATCAATATTACTCTAAGCACTGTAAGTTTATTTGGCAGGTTCATATCAAGTTCCTTTCATCTACATTTTTGAGCCGATAAGGTCATAATCCATAGTATCGTCAATTTTTACCTTGACATACTCGCCGACCCTAACTTTATCCTCGCTCAGGAAGAATATCTTTCCGTCTATCTCAGGTGCGTCCGCCTGACTTCTGCCGTAGTAACACTCGGCATATCTGTCAAAGCCCTCGCAAACCACCTCGACTTCGCTGTCGAGAGCAGCCTCATTAAGGCTGTCGGAAATAATCATCTGTTCTTCCATTATTATCTCCGCTCTGCGCTCTCTGTCCTTTAAAGGCACCTGATCTTCAAACTTCTCCGCAGGCGTACCCTCCTCAGGCGAGTAAGCAAAACAGCCGAGCCTTTCAAAGCGAATTTCCTTTACAAACTCGCAAAGCTCTTCGAACTGTTCCTTAGTTTCCCCTGGGAAGCCTGTAATAAGAGTTGTCCTCAGCGTAACGTTCGGTATCTTTTCTCTTATCTTCTTTATAAGCGCCGTAAGGGTCTCTCTGTCCCCATGGCGGTTCATTCTTTTAAGTATGGTCTTGTTGCAGTGCTGTATAGGCATATCAAGATACTTTACAAGCTTGTCCTCTTTAGCGATAACGTCCAGCAGTTCGTCCGTTATCCTCTCAGGATAGCAATAAAGCGTTCTTATCCACTTGAAACCGTCTATCTCACAAAGTGCCGTGAGCAATTCAGGGAGCATAGACTTGCCGTAGATATCCTCGCCATAGCGTGTTGTATCCTGCGCCACAACTACAAGCTCCGTAACGCCGTTCTCAGCCAGCCATCTGGCTTCCTTGACGATATCCTCCATGCGTCTGCTTCTGTATTTTCCTCTTATAGACGGGATAGCGCAGTAAGTGCAGTTGTTGCTGCAACCCTCGGCTATCTTTATATACGCATAGAAAGGCTCAGTAGAAATAATTCTTCCGCCTTCCATGGAAAGCTCAGTTTTTGCGCCATAAGAACAGACCGCCTGCTTATCCAGCAGTATCTCTCTTATGATATCGCAAATTTTTCCGTTAGAGCCTATTCCCACAACAGCGTCAAGCTCAGGAATCTCCTTTTTCATTTCGTCACGGTATCTTTCAGCAAGACAGCCCGTAGCTATTACCGCCTTTATCCTGCCCTCCTGCTTGAGAGTACAGAACTCAAGTATAGTGTCTATAGCCTCCTGTTTAGCCGACTCGATAAATCCACAGGTATTTATAATGACCACATCAGAAAGGGCTGCGTCAGAAACTATCTGAAAACCCTCTTTGCGCAGATCATAGAGCATATGCTCAGCGTCCACCTGATTTTTTGGACATCCGAGAGAAACCATTCCCACTCTAGTTGCCATGAAAAAATCTCCAATCCTACACCGCCAACGGACGGCATAAAGTATCACAATAATCTATCTTATTATCTCACTTTTACACAGTTTTGTCAAGCCCTTTTAGTCACTATTGTATGACAAAAATCAAAATATTTATGAAATTTCCACAAAGCCAAAAGCATACAGAAAGTAAGTCCGGCATGATCCCAAAAGAAAACCCCGAAAGTTGCAGC
>NZ_FR890702.1:7442-17094 GCF_000435935.1 Ruminococcus sp. CAG:57
TGGTTACCTATATTATACACCACGCAATTTATTTTGTCAAGCACTTTTGCGCCGTCAGTTTTTCTTCTCGGGGTAAGTAACAGTTATCTCTGACCCTGCTTCCTGCGACCAAACAACATAATCAAGCTTTCCTTCATCAATAAAAACAGTGAAATATGTATCCTTAAGCTCATCAGGAAGCTGTTCCTTTATCTTTTCTACGAACTTATCCGTCTCTGTGGAAATGTAGTTCATGTACTCAAACTTGTAGCTCTTGTCTTTTGAAAGCTCCGTGACTGCCTTTTTTGCCGCCTCATATACCGCCTGAGCGTTAGCCTCAGCCTTTTCCGAGTTTTCGTCAGTGATTATGCCGTCTGCGTAAGCCTGCGCCTTAGAGCCTGCAAAGCAAACTTTCCAATCATTGTCCTTGTCAAGCACCATAAGAATATACTGCGATGACGTGACCTCTCCCTCAGAACTGTCATAAGCTATGGTCACATAAAGCTCCGCCGCCTTTGAATACTCCTCCGAGATGTTCACCTTGTCGATAAAGCCGCACTTATCCTTGTCAAAGCTATATCTTACTCCGCTTATCTGTTCGTCCTCACCGTATTCATTGTCGCCGCCCATGTTCTTTTTCATATATTCATAGTCAGCGGCATAATCGTCTGTCATAAGCTTTACCATTGATTGGTCAAACTCAGCGTTTGCGGCTTTAAGATACATTGCCGCAACGTCCTTTGCTTCTTCAAGCGGGTCAGCGGCTTCTTCGCTTTCCGTATCAGTTCCCTGCGTTGTCACAGCGTTCTCACTGCCCTGAACATTTTCCGCAGGCTGAGAGCTGTCTGTGCCGTCAAAGCTCAGCGAACAGCCTGTCATGACCGCCGCACTCAGTATAGCCGCCGCAAAAATGATCTTTTTCATTCTTTGCTCCTTTATTCGTCGCCGTACTCCTGTTTTATGTCAGCAAGCACCTCTTTTATTATGTCGTATGAATACCCCAAACGCACAAGGGCGTTTTTTACCTTTATGTCACCCTTTTCTCCGTCAAGATATCTGAGATACTTTCGCTCCACAAGCTCATACAGCCGCTCGTATGTACCCTCGCTGTATTCCTCCAGAGCTTCCTCTATTATAGGCTTAGTAAGCCCTTTCTGTCTCATCTGCTGATAAGCACGGTAATATCCGTATTTACGCACTTCCATATAAGTCCTCGCAAGCCCCTGAGCATACCGCCTGTCATTGACCGTCCCAAGCTCCAGCATCTTATCCATTACAGCGTCGCATATCTCCTCGCTGTAATTCTTCTCCAGCTTCTTGTAAAGCTCCACATAGGAATAGTCCCTGTAATCAAGGAGATACAAAGCCCTTTCCTTAGCCTTTCTGAACTCGTTGTCAAAAACTATCTTCTCCCAAGCAGACTGAGGCATATCAAGCCCTGCTCTCAGACCATAGGCAGACACTACCTCGTAGTTGAGAAAAGCCGTTTCGCCCTCCTCAAACTCTATCATATATGTGCTGCCCTTGTATTTTGAAACGCCCGTTATTTTAAGCATTTATCAGTCACCAAGCTCGCTTATGTCAACAGGAGCGAACTCCTCGAAGTCCTCCTCAGGCTTTGCCACAACAGACTTGTCGCTTGCCGCCTTGCGTATCTTCTTCTCAGGCTTGTCAGCAGCCATATCCTCATTTGCACTCTGAGCCGCCGCACCTGCGTTAGCCTTTTCTTCAAGCTTCTTGGCCTTTTTATCTTTCTGCGCCGCAAGCACAAGCTCCGCCTGATGTTCCTTTATCTTGGCTTCTATCTCGCCCATGATGTCAGGATTGTTCAGCAGGAACTCCTTAGCGTTGTCACGTCCCTGACCAAGCTTCATATCGTTGTAGCTGAACCAAGCTCCGCCCTTCTTAACGATATCAAGATCGACCGCCATGTCAAGCACCTCGCCCACACGGGAGATACCCTTGCCGTACATGATATCAAACTCGCACTCCTTGAACGGCGGTGCTACCTTGTTCTTTACAACCTTGCACTTTGTTCTGTTACCAATGACCTCAGAGCCGTTCTTTATCTGCTCTCCACGTCTGACCTCTATTCTTACAGAAGCGTAGAACTTCAAAGCACGTCCACCTGGAGTAGTTTCAGGGTTTCCGTACATAACACCTATCTTCTCACGGACCTGATTGATAAATATAGCCGTTGTATTTGACTTTGCAATAACAGATGTGAGCTTTCTCATAGCCTGAGACATAAGTCTTGCAAGCTGACCAACGTGAGTGTCGCCCATTTCGCCGTCTATCTCAGATTTTGTTACCATAGCCGCAACAGAGTCGATAACGATACAGTCGATAGCACCGGAACGAGCCAGAGCCTCGGCTATCTCCAAAGCCTGCTCACCGCTGTCAGGCTGAGAAACAAGCATATTGTCGATATCAACGCCCAGCTGACCTGCATAAACAGGGTCAAGAGCATGCTCAACGTCGATAAAAGCTACCTCGCCGCCCATTTTCTGCGTTTCTGCGATAACATGAAGTGCGACCGTTGTCTTACCTGATGACTCAGGGCCGTATATCTCAATAATTCTTCCTCTCGGCACTCCTCCAATACCAAGCGCCATATCAAGGGTCATTGAGCCTGTCGGTATAGCCTCGATATCCATAGCCTTAGCCTCGCCAAGCTTCATGATCGCACCCTTGCCGAACTGCTTTTCAATATATGCTATCGCTGTGTCAAGAGCCTTTTTCTTTTCCTCTGCGTCAGTTATTTTTACTACCGTCTTAACAGCTTCTTTTTTCTTCTTGTCTATCGCCATTTTATATGACCTCCCTATCTTATCGGTGTTTTATCCGTATCTATATCATATCACACTAACTGTCCGTTTGTCTGTACAGTAACCGTAATTTATCTATCTGTACAAATTTTCGTACTATTTCTCATAAATGCCCGAAACACAGCGGTAAACACCGCACAAGTCTTTCCTGCATCTCACGTTCTTAAAGCCGTGCTGAATCATGAGCCTCATGACCTCGTCCTCCTGACCGATACCGATCTCAAAGAGCATAACGCCGCCGCTTTTAAGTTTTTTCTTCCACTTGCGAACTATCTCACGATAAAAGTCCAAGCCGTCCTCACCGCCGAAAAGAGCTTCCGCAGGCTCAAAAGTGACCTCACGCTGTAAAGCGTCCATGTCATCTGTTGTGAGATAAGGGGGATTGCACACTATAAGGTCAGCCTCAGGCATATCCTCCACAAGCTTTTCGTCTGTAACGTCGCCCATGACTATCTCAGCCCCAGAGCCGTTCAGACTTATATTATCGCGAAGATACTCTGCCGCCTTTTCAGACTTCTCCACACACACTGCCCGACCGCAGTCAAGCTTCCTTTCAAGGGTGATACCAATGCACCCCGAGCCTGAACAAAGGTCTATAACAGTGATATCCTTCTTGCCTGCAAACATCTTCAAAGCCGTGTCAACAATAGTTTCCGTGTCCTGACGTGGTATCAGTACGCCCTCGCCCACCTTGAAAGGCAGACCGTAAAACTCCCACTGCCCAAGGAGATACTGCAAAGGATAGCCCTCACAGCGACGTGTGACAATGTCGCTTATACGCTTTTCCTGCTCAGGAGTGATATTCTCCCCCTCAGCCACATCTTCAAACACCCATGTGACCTCGCAAGCAGCGTTCTCACCAAGACCGCTCTCCTCAAGCAGTCCCACGCATTTATCAAACAGTTCTTTCCTTACCATTTGTCATCTTCCTTATTTTCAGGTATACAAGCTTTCAGTGCCGCTATAGCACATTCTATCTGACTTTCATCAGGCTCGCTTGTAGTTATCCTCTGTATCCACAGACCCGGTGCAGAGATTATCTTAGTGAAAATATTGTCATATTTTCCCGCAAGCCTTATAAGCTCATAAGCAATACCAGTAACGATAGGCAGAAGCGCTATCTTTATAACAACTCTCAGAAAAATGTTTGCCCACGATACTCTGAATATTGTGTTTACAAAAATGCTTATGAACAGCACAAGGAAAATAAAGCTCGTTCCGCATCGAGGGTGAAAACGTGTGTATTTCTTCACATTCTCAACCGTCAGCTCTTCTTCATGCTCATAGCAAGCGATAGTCTTGTGTTCAGCACCGTGATATTCATACGTCCGCCTTATATCCTTAGTAAGAGCAGTCAAAGCCGTGTAGCCTATGAATATAGCTATCTTCAAAATACCCTCAATAAGATTCTTTCCAAAAGCCGACAGGTCAATGAACTTGCTTATGAATTTAGACACCAGCGACGGCAGATACATAAACAGCAATATCGCCAGACCCACACCCAGCACCATAGATATCGCCGTGATGATAGGGCCGAGCTTGTCCCCCAGCTTATCGTCCAGCCACTGTTCAAACTTGGTCTGCTCCTCCTCATCTTCCTCCGTCATCTGCTTCTCAGCCGACCTTGTAAGGCACTTGTAGCCGTCTATAAGAGAAGTAAGGAAGCTGAAAATACCCCTCACAAAAGGCGTTTTTCTGTACCAAGGCGTATCTTTTCCGCCTTTTATCGCCCACTCCTCCAGGTCTATGGTGCCGTCAGGCAGGCGGCAAGCCATAGCCGCCTTGTGGATGCCACGCATCATAACGCCCTCGATAACAGCCTGTCCACCGATCTTTGACTTGAATTTTTCCTTGCTTTGTGCTTTACTGCTCATTTTCTTTCCTTTCAAGGCGGTGTGTGCGTCTACTGCACGTTGTCGTTGTTTTCGATAGGCTCAGAAGAAATAAGCTCCACGTCTACAGTTGCCTGATTGTCAGGCTTTTTCTTCTGCTCGATACAAGGGAGCGTTATCATCACTGTTGTACCTACTCCCTGCTCACTGTTTATCTCCAGCGTACCGCCATGCCGCTGAATGATCTCGTCTGCCACCGCAAGACCTATTCCCGAACCACGTCTTGTGTGGTTTGCCTTAAAGAATTTCGTCTTGACCTTTGGCAGGTCATCCTTTGATATTCCCATACCCGTGTCGGAAATGGAAATACATACCTCATTGTCCTCCTCATAAGCCTCCACCGATACAGTGTCGCCCTTGTTGGAGTATTTGATAGCATTGTCCACAATATTTATGAATACCTGACGAAGCCTGTTCTTGTCGCCGTAAACAAACGGCAGCATTTTCGGCTCGTAGTAATTGAGTGTTATACCAAGCGCCTTGGCCCTTTCCTGATAGATAAGCACAGTTTCCCCAAGCTCCGCAAGAATATCTATAGTATCCATAATAAGCGTGAGTCTGTTGTCCTGTATCCTCGAAAAGTCAAGAAGCTCCTCGACCATTTGCGAAAGCCTCTCCGTTTCACTTGTGATGACCCTCATACCCTTCTTGAAGGTTTCCTTGTCCTCATACATACTGGTAACAGTTTCCGTCCAGCCCCTTATAGCGGTAAGCGGAGTTCTCAGCTCATGAGATACAGAGGATATGAACTCGTTCTTCATCTGTTCTGTATTAGAAAGCTCCTGCGCCATGTAGTTGATAGAGTCGCAAAGCTCGCCAAGCTCGTCATTTCGTTTCTTTTCAAGACGTTCGCTGAAATCTCCAGTAGCATACCGCCTTGTTATGCTGTTTATGCTTCTTATAGGCAAAACAATAGATTTGATAAAAAACATTCCCGAGAAAAACATGAGCATTATGACAGCCACAACGATAGCCGTGATTATCATAGACATAATAAAGATCTGATGGTCGATATTTTTCATGGAAGACAACATTCTCAGTGCTTCATATTCGCTTCCCTTCGGAGATATGACCGACGTTATCGCCATGACCTTTTCCCCTGTTGACAGCTCATATATCTGTGTGCCTATTCCCGTGTCGGACTTCTTTGCGTCCTCATAATCGGTCATGTTGTCATTCTCCGAGGGAGAGAAGCCTGATGATGTAACATCGACCTCACCGTCGGTCTTGATAGCCATAAGCTCTATCTTGTCTTTCTCGTCATAGCTTTCCACAAGGGAGCGTATCTGAGAATTATAGTTAGTCTGCTCGTCACCTGAAGCGTTCACTACCGCCGTGGTGACTATCTTCATTTTAGATGTAAGATACTGCCTTGTGGAGCTGTAGTAATAATTTCTCACCACCACGATAAGCAGTATTTCAAGCACCACAAGTATTCCCACGACCACCCCGAGGTTGTTCCTCAGCCAGTGCTGTGTGATACTTAGTCTGCCGCTTTTTCTTTTTTTTCCGCTCAACTGATAAAAACTCCGTTCATCATGTTTTCACAGCTCAGTTAGAGCCGCCTGCCCACTTGTAGCCAAAGCCCCATATAGTAAGGATATACTTAGGATTAGAAGGCTCGTCCTCTATCTTCATTCTTATTCTTCTGATATTCACGTCCACTATCTTATCGTCGCCGTAATAGCTCTCTCCCCATATGTGATTGAGTATACTTGAACGGTCAAGTGCAGTATTCTGATTTTTGAAGAAATACTCCATTATCTGATACTCCACCTGTGTAAGGTCTATCTGCTCACCGTTCTTGAAAACAGTTCTGCTCTTAAGATTAAGGGTAAATGGACCTGAAACTATCTGTGAAGCCTCCTCAGGCTTAGAGCCTGAACGATTTACACGCCTGCAAACAGCGTCAACTCTTGCAATAAGCTCAGAAATAGAGAACGGCTTTGTGATATAATCGTCAGCACCGCTCATAAGGCATGATATCTTATCCATTTCCTGTGATTTTGCCGAAAGCATGATAATGCCGATAGTGTTGCTTTTCTCTCTTATCTTCTTGCACACCTGCATTCCGTCGATGCCGGGCATCATAATATCAAGCAGAGCAACGTCAAAACCGCCGTCCTTTTCGTCATAGGCTTTGAGAGCGTCCTCACCGCAGTTTACGTCAACTACCTCGTAACCGCTTCTTACAAGGTTTATGACCACAAATTCTCTAATTGAATCTTCGTCCTCGCAAACCAAAACTCTTTTCATTACATTTACTCCTCTCCAAGATCAGTTTATTATGTAAAAATTATTCTGAATTTCGTCAATAGTCGGTATGAGCTTTTCACGCCTGTCAAGAGGAAGCTTCACAAAATAATCAAGCTGACCCTTGCTGTCGATAAGCTCATATCCGTCAGAGATATAATCCTCCGAATCATTCTTTGAAGACACAGCGATACGCATTATCTCCTCGTTGCTCTCGTTTATATCTCCCGTGTATTTATAGAAAACAAGCTCGTTTGTGTCACTGTCCTTTTTCACCGTAACAGAACTGTTCCAGCGTTTTGGGAACGTTACAAAATATCCGTCAGATATGGCATAATAGCCTGTGTATTTTGTTTTCAGATCATAAAAATCCTCGTAAACGCTCCATGTAGTCATATAGAGCATTTCGTCTGCCACAGCGTTTTCATAACCCACCATAGGCGAAGTTGACGGTATCTCCACATCACCGTCGCCGTCCATGTCCTCACTGTAGTAGCCCGCAGGTCTTGTGCATAAAGGCAGCAGCTTTTCGCTTCTAAGCTGCATAGGATTTTGAAGTCCCGAATATCTGTAGTATATTATCTCCGTCTGCAATTTTCCGTCAGCAGTCAGTCCGTCAATAAAAATAGCACGCCTGCCGCTGTCAAGCATTCCCGTCTTTGATGACACATAAGAAGTCACATTATCGCACATATCAACGTTCTCGCCGCGGGTTATCTCATTGTTTTTCATGTTGAGCATAGAAGCCTTTGCCGTCACCGCACCTGTATCATTATTGGTGCTTCTTTGAATGGTGATAAGCTCTATATAACCATCATTGTTTATATCCAAAGGCTCCAGCACCGAATAAGTATCAAGCGCCACACGCTTGAAATCTCCGTCGGTATAGCTGTATATCTCCATAGTCTTTTCATCATTAGTAAGATTTTGATATCCCACAAAAACGTCCGTCTGGTTATTGCTTCCCATAGGCGAGATAATGACCTGATCTATGTCCGTGCCTGCGCCTGCAAGCTCTTTCACAGAATACCACTTGCCGTCCTCGTCCTTGTCGAGAATGTTCACCCTCAAGCCGTCCTCCTCAGATCCGTTTGAAGTGTACTCATAGAAGACCATAGCCTCGTCCGTAGGCTCATCGTCGATATTTGCGATAACATAAGCCGAGCGATATTCACCGTTTTTAGGATATTTCAGAGTTATATTACTGCCCACGCTCTCGATAAGCGCCTGATGTATCTCGCTTTGCTCAGAGGTAAGCTTCGGGGCGTTTATAAGTCCCTCAACAGAAAAATTCAGTGCCGAACAGCCTGTCATAGTAAGACAAGAAAGACAAACAGCAGCCAATTTAAGATTTTTCAAGCGATCCCTCCTGATACACCAAACAAAAAATAGAACCGGGCATATACCCGATTCTATTATATCATATACACAAAAATATTTCAAGCCTTTTTCCGCCCATTAGGAACAGGTAAAAATTATTTTGCTTATCTTTCGTCCAATGGGATATACTTCTTCTCACCTGAGATAGCCTTGTATGCAGGACGGATTATCCTCTTTCCTGTTACAAGCTCTTCAAATCTGTGTGCGCACCAGCCTGCCATTCTTGAAACAGCGAACATAGGTGTGTAAAGATCCTCAGGAATACCCAGCATGCTGTAAACAAAGCCCGAGTACATATCAACGTTAGCGCACATCGCCTTGTCACTGCCCTTGATCTTCTTGAACAGCTCAGGAGTAAGTCTTTCCACCGCTTCAAGAAGCTTGTATTCTCTCTCAAACTCAGTGTTCTCAGCCATTTTCTTGGCATTCTCTCTGAGTATGACAGCTCTAGGGTCAGACAATGTGTAAACAGCGTGACCCATGCCATAAACAAGACCTGTGTGGTCAAAAGCTTCCTTGTTGAGTATCTTTGTGAGGAAATCAGCGATCTCGCCCTCGTCCTCCCAGTTCTGAACGTTGTCCTTTATGCACTGGTGCATTGCCGCCACCTTAAGGTTAGCGCCACCATGACGCGGACCTTTCAGTGAACCGATAGCCGCAGAGTATGCAGAATAAGGATCCGTTCCGGAAGATGTAAGCACACGGCAGGCAAAAGTCGAGTTATTTCCTCCGCCATGCTCAGCGTGGAGCATAAGTAACAGATCAAGTATCTTAGCCTCTTCCTCAGTGAACTGTCTGTCCGGACGCAGTGCCGACAGTATCATCTCCGCAGTAGAATGTGTAGGTATCAGAGGGTGCATGAACAAGCTTTCGCCGTCATAGCAACGCTTCTTTACCTGATAAGCCGAAACCATGATGTTAGGCAATTTAGAGATTATAGAGATAGCCGTAGCCATTTCATACTCAGGCGAGCGATTCTCAGGGTTATCGTCATAAGAGTAAAGAGCCAGAATTGCTCTCGCCATTTTATTCATGATGTTCTTTGACGGAGCTTTAAGTATCATGTCCTCAAAGAAGTTGTTAGGGAGCGATCTGTTTTCAGCCATCATTCCCTTGAACGCAGTAAGCTCCTCCCTGTTAGGCAGATCGCCCATAAGCAGAAGATAAACTATCTCCTCATAACCAAAACGGTCCTCCTTCTGAGCGTTGGACACCAGATCATTTATGTTGTATCCTCGGTATATCAACTGACCTTGAATAGGAGATTTTTCACCCTCGTTCACCACATATCCGTGTACGTTACAGATATTAGTTAGACCT
>NZ_FR890702.1:17125-30805 GCF_000435935.1 Ruminococcus sp. CAG:57
CCCTGCCATAACGCCAGTGCCGTCAGAGTTTCTAAGTCCTCTTTTTACCACATATCTGTCATAAAGCTTAGGGTCAATAGTATTGTTTGCTATAAACTGTTCGCATAAAAGCGACCTTGCTGCATTATTTATCATTGAATAGATCATCTCACTTTCAAGTATATTATAAATATAAGTTATATTATACACCTTTTTCAGATTTTTGTCAAGTATTAAGATAACCTGTCAAATCAAAACCGCATATCTCCGCCATTTAAAAATTTGCAGTACAAAAATTTGCCCTGTATGAATATTTGCTCCACTGCATGAATATAATATAGTACCCCAAAAAAGAAAGGACAAACCATATGAAAGACATGATACAGATAATGGCAGTATTTGCTGTTATCCTTACAATAATACCGACCATAGTATTTCTTCGCCCAAACGAGTCCGCATTGAAACCTGCATTTTCAGAAAAAGAAAAAATAGCCGTATATTTCACCGAAAGCGGCAAGACCGAAAACTTCACCCTTGAAGAATATATGATAGGCTCAGTGCTTGCACAAATGCCTGCGGACTTTGACGAAGAAGCCCTGAAAGCGCAAGCCGTCCTCGCCCATACCTACATATGCCACCGACAGCTCTCCGAAGCCCAGTCGCCTACTCCCGCCTTAAAAGGCGCACTCATCAGCGATGACAGCACCCTCTACCAAAGCTTTTTTACCCTGAAAGCCGCCAAAGAATATTACGGCAGCGACTATGAAAAAGCCTACAAAAAAGTTAGATCTGCCGTCAATGCCGTCAAGGACGATATCCTCACCTATAAAGGCGAACCGATAATCGTCGCCTTTCACGCTGCTTCAAACGGTCATACCCAATCCGCCAAAAACGCATGGGGAGAGGATATCCCATATCTTCTGTCAGTAGACAGCTCCGCTGACAAAGACCTTGTCACCACAGAATGTACCCAGACACTCACCGCCAAGGAATTTCAAGACAAGCTTCTTGACCGCTTCCCCAATATTAATTTCACTCCCCTCGCCAATGCTGATAGTTGGCTCAAAACAAAAACAGACGGCATAGGCTATGTAACGAACCTGACCGTCTGTGGCTATGATATCCAGCCCAACACATTCTGCGATATCCTAGATATCTCCTCGCCATGTTTCGAGTTCACCTTTGCCAATACAAAATTCACTTTCACCTCTCACGGCTTCGGACACCTCGTAGGAATGAGCCAGTATGGTGCAAACGCCATGGCAGAAAAAGGCTCAGACTACAAAGCCATTTTGACCCACTATTTCACAGATACAAAGCTGCAAAAATCTACTGAGCTGGCACAACTGCAATAAACACAAGGTCTCTGTCGCCGTCATTGATAAAGCTATGCTCATGACCCTCGGGGCAGTAATGGAAATCTCCTGCCGACAGTCTTTCCTCACCGCCGTCATAAAGCATTTTGCCACTGCCCTCAAGAACATATATCATCTCGCAGTTGCCCTCATGTCTGTGCAGACCGATAGAAGCCCCCGGCACGAGCCTGCCTTTCATCATCTTGTTCTTTCCGTCAGAATAAGCCCTGCTTGCAAAGCTTTTCTCGCCGCCCTTGAAATTCGGTGCAAGGCTCTCTTTAATATCATCAAAAACTATACGCATAAAAAACACCTCCGCAGTTTATAAATCAATTATACCACTACCTCGATAAAAAAGCAATAAAAAAAGACCCGTCCCGAAAGACAGGTCTTTAATTATTCTAAGTAAGAATTATCTGAATTACAGATTACTTTCTCTTCTTAGTAGCAACTACAGCAGCACCAGCAAGTGCAACACCTACAGCAGCAAGAGCAGCAGCGCCTGTGCTTGGGTTTGTGTTAGATGCGTTGTTAGCAGCCTTAGAAGATGTAGCAGCAGAGTTAGTCTTAGAATCTACAGAATCTGTGTGAACATCATTTGAATCGTCAGAATCTGTTGAATCTGTAGAATCAGCTGTTGACTCAGAAGGATCTGTTGGCTCAGCCTCACTCTTGTTGAGAACTACAACCTTCTTAACAGCCATCTTAACAGCAGGATCTTCGCCGTCTGTACCAGCGAGGTCTGTAGCAATGTCAAAGAACATATTATTTGCGTCCATTTCAAGAGCTGCAGGGAACTTAACGATAAATGTGTATGTGCCGTCAGCGTTTACTGTAACAGCAGGGTTGTTATCAGAAGCTTCCCAATAACCAATACCGTTCTCAATACCATTTGTGAAGCATGGATAAGCTGTGAAAGCGTCAGTTACATTTGAGATATCAACTGTAACAGCAATAGCGTCAGCACCTGCAAATACGCTCCAATCATCAACAAGGTTGAAATCAGCCTTGTGTGCATCGTCACACCATGGGTGCTTAATGTTGATTCTTACCTTATTACCGTCAGATGTAGACTTACCCTCACCGTTAAGTGTAACCTCAGTCTGCTTCTTGTATTCGCTAAGGTCAACAGTGTTTCCGCCCTGTTCCTTGTCAGACTCTACAACAAGGAGAGGATTGCCGTCCTTGTCAAGAAGTGTGAAAGCATTGAATGTGAAGTCCTCTGTAGTCCAGTTCTGGAGCCATACCTGAGCATATGTATCTGTATCAGCAAATACAGGATCTGTTCCCTTCAGAACAAAATCATAAGAACCGTCAGCAGCCTTAACGCCTGTTACGTCCTTAGCACCCTCCTGGAATGACCACTCTTTTGAAGCCCAACCAGTTGACTCAGAGTTGTAACCAAGTCCACCGCCTATCCAGTCTCCAGCCTCGATCTTTGCAGCTGAGTCTGCACCAACTGTTACATTAACATCAATACCGCAAACATCTGAAAGCTTAACGTTTGTTCCTGTAAGAACACCTGTCTTTGTAACAACACCGTCATCGTCCTTCTCATCAATGAGAGAAACAGTACCTCCAGTGAGGTCTGCCTTAACAGTAGCTGTTTCATCAGCAAATGCTGCGAGTGACATCATTGATGCAGCAAGAGCAGCAGCTGACATACCAGCGAGAATCTTAGAGATTTTCATTTGTTTTTCCTCCATCTTTGTTAATAATTTTTAGATACATATTGAGCGATATCTCCTCAACATACATCTTGCCTATATTATAACACACATTTACAAGTATTTCAATAAACGTTTTTCACAAATTAACCACATATCTTTAGCCATTTTTCACAAATTTGCATATTATTTTTGCTATATATAGCCAAATATGTTATCATAATATGTACAAGCATTCTATGCAATGTTAATATTTTTATATTTATTCAGATTTTGTTGTAATCGTATCCAGCCTTTCACGCTCTCTTTTTGAGAAGATACAGCCGCAGTAATCCTGCCTGTAAAGCCCGTATTCTGCTGAAAGCTGAACGGAACGCTTGTAGCCCTCACGCTTCTTGAAATCCGCAGGAAGTGCCTTTACATCATATATCTCCCCAAGCTCCTCCGATATCTCGTTGAGCTTCTGAGCATTCTTGTATGGTGAAATAGACAGCGTTGTGGTAAAATAATCCATACCAAGTTCCTTAGCAAGCTGAGCCGTCCGTTCAAGCCTGAGCCTGTAACATCGAAAGCATCTCTCCCCACCCTCAGGGATATCCTCAAAGCCCTTAACAGCCTGAAAAAACTCACCCTCGTCATACCCACGCTCCACGAACGCAACAGGATTTTTCATAGGCATTTGTGCAATAAGCCTTTGAAGCTCCGCCACACGCTTATCGTATTCCTCACGGGGATAAATGTTCGGATTGTAGTAAAAAACAGTTATCTTAAAATACTGCGACAGATATTCAAGCACATAAGAAGAACACGGCGCACAACAGCTATGCAAAAGCAAAGTCGGCACTTCGCCCTTTTCCTCGTGTTTTTTTATAATGCCCTCCAGCTTTTTCTGATAATTTACTTTCTGCATTCCTGCCGCTCCCTTTTCGCAAAAAAATCGTACCTGACACACTTCCGTAGGGGCTGGCGTCCTCGACCGCCCATTGTCTTTGCACCCCTACAGTATCATACTATATTATATAGTATAGCACATTTTCACAAATTCCGCAACAGGTCAGATCTTTACCTTGAACTTATTTGCACAGTTAGGGCATTTCACAGTATGTTCACCCTTTACCTTTGGAAGCCTTAACGTCTTTTTGCATACACCGCACTTTATATAAACATGGGTCTTTCTGTCAGCGAACTTTCTCTTCCAGAATGAAAATTTCCTGCCGATTCCCCCGAAAGCCCTCTCAAACTTCATGTTCTCCTCGTATCGCTTCTGGCAGTTTCTCGACATCGCCCTCACCACCGCCAGCACCAGCACAGCGTATACCATAAGCTGTAAAATAAGTGACCTTACAAACAAGTTTGCCGCACTAAGCACCACAGCCACACCGCAAATGCCGTAAAAAAGCTTGTCTATACCATATCTGCCCTGAAAAAATCTCGCTACCTTATACATAAATCCGTTCATAAGCTTTTACCTCTTTTCTTTTTATATTATAAATAGTACACCCGAAATTTAAACTGACTATTAACTTTTATCAAATTTCACCTACCTTTCACAAAACTTTCAACGTTCACCCTCAAACAGTGAACGGCATATACTGAAGTGTATTCGTAAAAGCGTATACGGACAAGTACAGCATAAAGGAGCAACAAAAAATGAAAAAGAGTCTTATAGCCATGACTTCCATAACCTATGCAATGAAAGCAAAAAACTTGCTGAACAGTTTAAAATACTACTGCGAAATACAGCGCACCCCGAAGGACCTTGGCACAGGCTGCGGCTACTCCATAGCCGTCACCGCACCCCCGGAAGAAATAACCGCCATACTTGAAAAAGAGCGCATACCATTCAGAAACGTGATATTCGAGCAAAAGAGGTGAGAAAAATAAACACCCGAAGCATAATAAACTTTGATAACTCCGCCACCACCTACCCCAAGCCCCCTGCCGTAGCAAAAGCCGTTGCTCAGGCAGTAGAACGCTATGGTGGCAACCCGGGCAGAAGCGGTCACAAGCTTTCCATGCGAGTGTCCGAAAAGATATTCACCGTCAGACAGCAGGCGGCAGAAATGTTTGGAGCACAGACCGAGAACGTGGCTTTCACCGCCAACTGTACCCATGCTCTTAACATGGCGATAAAAGGTGTCATGCAGTACGGTGGTCATATGATAATCTCAGACCACGAGCATAACGCAGTAGCAAGACCCGTCTATGCCCTTTCAAAAACAAGAGGCGTGAAATATTCTATTGCCCGAACAGGGAAAACAGACAGCGAAACAGCAGAAAACTTCCGCCGCCTTATAACCCCCGAAACTAAGTGTATCTGCTGTACAGTGGCTTCAAACGTCACAGGCAGGCTCATGCCATACCGTGAATTAGCCGCCCTCTGCAAAGCCCACGGCATATGCTTTATAGCCGACGGCGCACAAGCCTGCGGGCTTTTGGAGCTTTCTCTCTCAGACGGCTTCAACTTTCTCTGCACCGCAGGTCACAAAGCCCTCTATGGCCCAACAGGCACAGGACTGCTCATCTCCGACGGCGAATATTCTCTGTCCACCATAATCGAAGGCGGCACAGGTGCGACCTCCGCCCTGCTTGAACAGACCCCTTTTCTCCCCGAAAAGCTTGAAAGCGGCACCATTAACACAGTGGGCATAATCGGTCTTGGCGAGGGACTAACTTTCGTCCGCCAAAAGACCCCTGCCGTAATAAAAGCCCACGAAGAAAAACTCTGCAAACAGCTCTACGAACAACTTTCAGACATAGACAAAATAAAGTTCTATGAAGCAGACCAAAAGAAAGTCCCCATACTTTCATTTAACATCGGTGATATCCCTTCCGCTGAGATCGCCTCCTATCTCAGCGAAAAAGGCTTCGCCCTCCGTGGCGGACTTCAGTGTGCCGCCGTCACCCATACCACCCTCGGCACAATAGAGCAAGGCACAGTGCGTTTCTCACCCTCTGCATTCAGTACCCCTCAGCAGGTAACAGCACTTTCACGAACAATAAAAATATTTGCCGCAAATAACTAAGCATAAGTGGCAGGTCTGATGTAAAATATCACGTCCTGCCGCTCATTCTATTGCAAAAAGCACCTTTAGGTGCTATAATAAGGCATGAGCAAACAATTTTTCACGAAAGAAAGTGGTATTATGTGGTTCGTGTTTGCGCTTCTCTCCGCTGTTTTCGCAGCGCTCACCTCTGTCCTTGCAAAGGTCGGCATTGAAGGAGTAAACTCAAATCTTGCCACCGCTCTGCGTACCTGCGTTGTGCTTGCTATGGCATGGCTCATGGTGTTCATCACCCACACACAAAGCGGCATAGGCTCTATAGGCAGAAAAAGCTGGGTATTTCTTATCCTTTCAGGACTTGCAACAGGTGCTTCGTGGCTATGCTATTATAAGGCTATCCAAATGGGCAGCGTTTCAAAGGTCGCCCCCATAGACAAGCTCAGCGTTGTCATCACCCTTATCCTTGCAGTGTTATTTCTCCATGAAGACTTCACAGTAAGATCAGCCATAGGTGCGGTGCTTATCACTGCAGGCACAGTATTAATGGTACTATAAGGAGAACGCCATGATAATAAGAACCGTTACCGAGAAGGACGCTCACGAGCTTCTTGAAATATACCGTCCCTACGTTGAAGACACCGCCATAACATTCGAGTATGACGTCCCCTCAGTGGAGGAGTTTTCCGACCGTATCCGCCGCATATCCGCAAATTATCCCTACATAGCCGCAGTAGAAAACGGCAAAATAGCAGGCTACGCCTATGCAGGCGTTTTCAAAAACAGAGCCGCCTATGATTGGTCGGTTGAAGTCACAGTTTATGTAAAAAAAGGGCTTCACCACAAAGGCATAGGTGCAAAACTCTACTCCGCCCTTGAAAAGCTCCTTGCGGCACAGCATATAACAAACCTCTATGCCTGCGTCGCCTATCCCGAAAAAGAAGACGAGTATCTCACCTTTGACAGCGTAAAGTTCCATGAAAAAATGGGCTATGCCATAGTGGGTACGTTCCATAGATGTGCCTTTAAGTTCAACAAGTGCTATCATATGGTTTGGCTCGAAAAAATACTCACCCAGACCGATACCACCCCTCTGCCCGTTATCCCGTTTTCCAAACTCGATAAAGCCTTAATTAACAAAATAGTTCTTGAATAAAGGCAGAAAATATGGTAAAATAATATCATTCTGTCTGTTAAGGAGCGTAAAAATGGATCTTCAGGAATTAAGGAATGAAATAAACGATATAGACAGCCAGCTGCAGGAGCTTTTCAATAAGCGTATGCAGATAAGCTTCAAGGTGGCTGAGTATAAGATAGCAAACAATATGCCTGTTTTTCAGAGCAAGCGTGAAAACGAGATACTTGACCATGTAACAGAAAGCTCACCAAAGGGTTTGGAAAGTGCGTCAAGAGTGTTCTTCCAAAACATCATGGATATTTCAAAGTGCCGTCAGTACCAGGAGTTTTTTGCAGACTCAGATAAGATAGAGTACAAAAAGTTGGACTTGACAGGTCATAAAAAAGTCGCTGTACCGGGTACCACAGGCTCATATTCACATATAGCCTGCAAGCAGATATTCAGCGACTTTGAGCCAATGTTCTTTGAAGATTTTGAGGACGTTTTTTCATCAGTTGAAAACGGCTCAGCGGATTTCGGCATACTTCCCATAGCAAATTCCACCGCAGGCTCAGTTGGTCAGACCTACGAGCTTATGAAAAAGCATGACTTCAAGATATGCGCAGCAACTAAGGTAAAGATCTCCCACTGCCTTGCCGTAAAAAAAGGCACACGCTTTGAGGATATCAAAATAGTCTATTCCCACGAGCAGGCACTCAGCCAGTGTTCTGAGTTTCTTTCTCAGAACGGGCTTAAAAGCCATAAATACGCAAATACTGCCCTTGCGGCGTGCTACATAAAAGAAAGCAATGAACCGTATGCCGCTATCTGCTCAGAAGCCTGCGCACAGCAGAACGATCTTGAGATACTCAGGCATAATATAGCCAACGCCGCCGAGAATTACACAAAATTTATTCTCATTTCAAAGGAGACTCTCTGCTCGGAAAATGCTGACATCGTGTCAGTGTCCTTGGCATTGCCACATACCTCATCTGCACTTTACAGACTTCTCACCAAATTCTCCGTGGCAGGCCTTAACCTTTCCATGATAGAGAGCCGCCCTATCGCAAACACCGATTTTGACGTTGTTTTCTATCTCGATTTTGAGGGAGCAATAACCTCTCCGGACGTGGCAAAGCTCATGAGCGAGCTTAATTCAGAGCTTTCATATTTCAAATTTTTAGGCAACTACGAGGAAATATAACAGTACGATTTTTAGGACAGGAGGAACAAAAATGCGTATAGGACACGGCTATGACGTCCACAGACTGACCGAGGGCAGAAAGCTCATTCTCGGCGGCGTGGATATACCATATGAAAAAGGACTTTTAGGACATTCCGATGCAGACGTCCTTGCCCACGCCATAATGGATTCCATACTTGGTGCATTGGCACTGGGAGATATCGGTAAGCTTTTCCCTGATAACGACCCCGACTATGAGGGTGCAGACAGTATGAAGCTCATGGAAAAAGTCATAAGCGTTATGACCGAAAAAGGCTGGAAAATAGGCAATATAGACTCCACCATCTGCGCACAGAAGCCGAAGCTTGCCACCTATATCACCTCCATGCGGGAGCGTATAGCAGAAGCCTGCGGCTGCGATATTTCACAAATATCAGTTAAAGCCACCACCGAAGAAAAACTAGGCTTCACAGGCGAGGAACTAGGCATATCCGCCACAGCGGTCTGCCTGATTGAAAAAATTTGATACAAAACCAAAAGGACTGCTGTCTTAAACCACAGCAGTCCTTTTTATTGCTATTTTGCCTTATGCGCAACTCCGTCATTGTCAATGTTATATCCGTCAACAGTAGTGTTTATGAGCATCATGCCATAATCATTGAAATAATATCGCTTTCCGCCTATCTTCTTCCAACCTGTCACAACAGTGCCGTTCTTGTTGTTGTAAAACTTCTGTCCACGCCAGCTTACCCAGCCGGACTTTAGATATCCGTCCTCACCGAAGTTGTAATACTTGTCGTCAATGTACACAGGACCTCTCAACGCAACACCATTCTGCAGGAAATATTTCTTTCCTGCAATAGTCGTCCATTCATTCTGCAAAACATGATCGCTGTCAAAATAAAACTCCGTTCCGTCTATTTCTCTCCAGCCTGAAACTGCCTTGCCATCGCCGTCAAAATAATAGGTCTTGTCACCGGCTGTTACCCACTTGTCTTTCTGAGCACCGTTCTTGTCAATGTAGTAAAGCCCTGAATCATCACTGAACAGCCCCTTTGAAAGCTTGCCGTCATTGTCAAAATGATACAGCTTGTCTTCAATAGTGTGCCAACCTGTAAGTGCAGCCTCGTCCTCACCAATGTAGTAAATTTTTCCCTTTGAAGTAACAAACTCCGACTTAGCCCAAGAGCCGTCCTCTTTCTTGAACTTCCATTCAGCGTCTATCTTAACGATCCCGTCTGCAAGCACGCCCTCGTTTGAGAAGGTGTATTTCTTGTCCCCGTCCTCCTCAAATTCGCCAACAGCCGCCGCACCTGTCAGACCAAAATAATATCTCTTTCCGTCAATGGTCTTCCAGCCCGTAGCCTTCTTGCCGGTTTCCTCATCAAAATAGAAGTAATAGCCGTTTATTTTATGAAATCCAGTGCAAAGAGTGTGATCAGAGTAGAAATAATACTGATAGAACACCGCCCCGCCGAACTTTTCATAAACCTTTCTGTCATAAGCATTGAATGTCTTTTCGCCGAACTTGTCTGCAAGCTCCTCAAGCTTTTGGGTCTCTTTTTCGTCAGGCTTCTCGTCCTTTTTGTAATCGTCCTTCTCAAACTTCACAAGCTTTGAAACATTGGATTTGAACTCTTTTATTTTCTTTTTCTCATCATCAGTGTACTGATCCGTATTCGTCCAACCTGTTGCCGCCACATGGGTCGTTTTGTCAAAATAGTAAGTATCTTCGTCAATATCCTCCCAGCCGTCAGCCACAACACCGCCTCTGCCGAAGTAATAAACATTTCCGCCTATCTCGTTCCAGCCGGAGAGGAGGCGATTTTTCTTATCAAAGTAATAATACTTGTCCTTGATCTTGGTAAAGCCCTTGCCTGCCGAGCCGTCGCCCTTGAAATAATACTTCTCAGGCGGTTCTTCATACCAGCCCTTAGTCATTTTACCGTCATCAGCAAAATGATATCTGTTCTTGTCAATTGTTATCCAGCCCTTGACCATTTCACAGCTATCATTGAAATAATAGCTCTCACCGTCTATCTCCGCAAAGCCCTGAGCGCAAGCCCCTGTAGCTTCATCAGAATAATAATACTTCTTTTCAAGCTCCATCCAGCCCTTGTGAACAGCACCGCTCTCAGAAAAATAATACTTTTTTCCGTCAATGTCCTGCCAACCTGTGGCCATGTGACCGTCGTCATCATCAAAATAGTATATCTTGCCCTCTATCTCAACAAAGCCCTTGGCCATCTCACCGCTCTTGAGAAAATAATACTGAACATTGTTTATCTTTGCCCAGCCTGTCACACGCTTGCCACTCTCGTCATAGTAATAACCGCCGTCGCTGTCAAAACCCGTGTCAGGGAAGCCGTGATCGTCAAAGTAGTATTCACCGCCGTTTATCTCGCAAAGGCCCGTCCTGAAAATGCCAGACTCCTCAGAGAAATAGTATTCCTCTCCCTTTATTTTCATTTTTCCACGCTGAACAACGCCGTCCTTGACATAGTAAGTGTCCCCACGATACTTGTGCCAGCCGTCAGCCATAGCGTTGCCATTGTCGTCAAAAAGATAGCAGGTGTTGTCTATTATCTGATAGCCAAGCGCCTTTTTTCCCGTCTCCTTGACAATATAATAAGTCGAGCCGTCATGGGTGTGCCAGCCCGAAGCATAATAAGCGCCGTAGTATAAATATCCCCCAAAGCCTGCTCCCATAACGATAGTGCAAGCTGCAGCCGCAGCGATCATTTTTTTCTTATCGCTTTTCAGCACCTCATTATATCTGTTGCAAAAATCATTGCCCTCATTGCTGTTTATACTCATAAAGATCCTTCCTGAATTTACACAGTTCTAGTTAGTACAATTATATCACAACAAAATAATAATTTCAATACCGCCGCCCCAATTTTCACACCCCTCACACATAAAAAGCTGCACAGTCCAAATAACTGTACAGCTCATAAAACAAATACCCAAGATAAAAGGGCTGTCGAGGACTCCAGCCCCTACAATTTCTAATGACCGCAATTTATCTGTAGTGGCAAGCAACGTTCGCCCGTCCACCCCCACAACATCTCAGCTATACCACGACCCCCACGCCCAAAGCTTTCTCGCCCTCTCCCTTTGTCTATTCTGACAGATAAATTACTCATTTCTTACATCGGCTATTTCAACTTCCGTGTTGATAAATGTAAACTTTTTTAGAAAATATGATATAATATAGTATAGCAATAAATAAAAAAAGGGGTGTAAAACTTGATCGATCTTGATGATTTTTGGTATATAGTCAGGTCGCAACATTATACCAAAAGAGAAATGGAAATAATATATGGCAATTTGGAATACGTTCCGCCAAAGCAAATAGATAAACTTTGGGATAAGGCTGTAGACAAATGGGGCGATTGGCAAGCTGCACAGCACATAGCTAAAAAATATGATGATGACGGATATCTTCGCAAGAAGGAATAGCATAAACAAAAATAAGCTGCTACAGAAAAAATCTGTGGCAGCTTATTCTATTTAGAATAGTCCTAATTTTAACCTATCAATATCAGCTCCTGATATCTGTTTGTACGAATCCATAAGATTTTGAATCATATTTAATGACGAGCGGTTCGAAGGATCAGTTACATAGTGTATTGTCGGCGAAAACTTATTATAAGAAAAAATGGCTTTGGTTTATAAGCATATTACTTCTTCGTTGTCACACTCTTAACAGCCGACCATTCTCCATAATATTTAGTACCCTTTACAAGCGTATAGGAACGTACCTTAACATAGTATTTCTTATTTGCCGAAAGCTTTGAGATCGTCATTTTGTCGGTCTTGTTGTTTGCAACATCAAGCTTCTTTGCGCCTGTAAACTTAGAGTTTGTGGCGTACTGCACCTCATAACCTGTTGCAGAGCCTTTCTGCGCCCAATCAATAAAGAAAGCCTTTGACTTCGCTGTGAGCTTCTGTATCTTCTGCTTGGCAGGGTTTATCTTGAATGTCTTGCTGACAGTTCCGCCGTATTGTCCTTTGCCTGTTATCTTTACTGTGGCTGTTCCTACCTTTTTGTTGTTTGAATATGAAACTGTGTAATCTGTGCCGCTTTTAAGCGTCTTGCCGTTGTATTTTACCTTTACGCTCTGCGTGATATTCTTTCCCGTGTATGTCTTTGTAGAAATACCTGAGATAGCTGACTTTGTAATGTCATACTTTGCGGCGGTAACATTTTTGCTGTCTGACCATGCTCCATAGTATACATTTTCGCCAACGTTTGTGTAGGAACGTACACGAACATAATATTTATTTCCTGCTGTCAGACCGCTTATGGTGAGAGTATCAGGCTTGTTTGCGGTAAGCTTTTTAACCGTGCTGTCCTTAAAATCAGCATTTGAGCTATATTCTATCTCATATCCTGTTGCAGAGCCTTTCTGCGCCCAGTCTATGAAAAAGCCTTTGAAGCGTGTTTCAAGCTTCTGTATCTGCTGTTTTGCAGGCAGTATATCAAAGCTTGACTTTATCTCGCCGAAATATGAACCTGTTCCTGTTATGGTGACTTCAACAGTGCCTACCTTTGTGTTTGCAGAATAAGAAACAGTATAGTCAGTACCCTCATCAAGGACGACATTGCCATTTTTGATAACTATATTTTGCGTAACAGGCTTACCTGTGTACTCTTTGTCCTTAATACCTGAAATGGCAAGCTCGTCAATTTTTACCTGATATGTGTCATATGTGATACCATTTTCTTTTGCATACTTTTCAGCGGCGCTATCCTTAGAGCAGGTCATTGAGAAGTTTTTATTAAGTGTAAGTTCTGAGCCGAAAGTATAACCAAAAGCCTCAGTGCCTATTTTCTTTACGCTTACAGGGATGTATACCTTGGAAAGTGAAGTGCAGTTTTCAAAGGCATAATCGCCTATTTCTTCAACACCGTTGCCAAACATCACGCTTTCAAGGGCTGTGCAGCCATAAAAGCTCTCATCGTCGATATATTTTACTGTATCAGGAATGACTACGGTTTTAATGGTCTTGTTGTTCTTAAAAGCACCAGTTATGGCACCCAAAGGGTGAGAGCTTGTAGGTTTACCCGACCAACCGCTTATGCCTGTAACAGTATAGCCGTTGACCTCAGCAGGGATAACGACGTTTTCATCTGTGCCGTTATACTCTACTATCTCGGCTGTTTTATCAGCTTTTATGATATACACAAAGTCGCCATATGTTGCATAGTCTATGCTTGCAGACGTCGAGATATCATCGGCATAAGCTGATATTGGAGCAGCCACGCCTGTGAATGTCATTGTTATTGCCGCTAGTCCGGCGAGATAGTTTGTTGTTTTCATATTATTAACTCCTTTTCACAATATTTGTCTTTTATATATTAATTATTCTA
>NZ_FR890703.1:0-1743 GCF_000435935.1 Ruminococcus sp. CAG:57
TTGCTTTCCCAGCAGAAAAATGGTATAATGAGAATAACAAAATTTTTCAAGAAGGCAGACTGTATGGGCGTATACGTCCGTTTTGCTTGTGAATAATAGCTATAAGGAGATGGTGTTGTGCTTAGAATATTTTTTGGAAAACACCCTAAAGAAATATACAATACTGAGGTCTATTATGCAAATCAGTATGATAAAATGTGGGTCATGGAACCATTTGCAAAAAAGATCATTAAGGATATTGATGACTCAACTGTAATTGGCCCTGATCTTATAGAAAACGATATTTTTGGCAAATTTAATTCAACGGAATTGTCAGCGGGCGTTAAGACTCTTTTGCTGATATATAATCAGCCTAAAAAGATCTTCAATATTTCAAATTGCGGAGATAACTGCTCAAAGTATCTGCTTGAAATGGCTGAAAACAAGGATATTACGGTATCATTGCATCATTTGATGGACTTTGGAAAGTCTTTTTCTGTGAAAATAATAAATGAAGGGAAAAGAAAAGTGATTACAGACCCAATTGAATATTTGATGCTTGCAGATAGATATCTGAGGGGTGAAGAAAATGAGGGGTAAAATAAAAATACAAATAAAAAACAGGCACATAACGTTTAATTTTACTCTTGAGAGAAATGTAACGATATTGACAGGGGACAGTGGCACTGGAAAAACGAAACTCATCAATATGGTGAGAAACTATTCCGAACTTGATGAACAAAGTGGTGTAATTTTAAAGTGCAGTAAACCTTGCCTTGTATTGTCAAATGCTAATTGGGAAACCATTCTTGAAAATACCCACGAGAGCATTGTTTTTGTTGAAGAAAGTACACCATTTCTATCTTCTTATGAGTTTGCAAAAGCGATTCAGGGTTCTGATAATTATTATGTTCTTGTAACAAGAGAGCCGTTGGCGCAAATTCCATACAGTATAGATGCTATCAGGAAGATCCATAAAAATGGTGCAAAACCGAAGTTCGAGAAGATATATAAGAACATTTCAAAAAATGATATATCAGCATTTCCGTATGATATTGTAATCGTTGAAGACAGCAGGTCGGGTCTTCAGTTTTTTAAGAAAGCAACTGAAGATCACGATCTCGAATGTATCAGTTCTAACGGAAAGAGCGGAATTGTAAAATTACTGGAACAGCATAAAGGTAAGCGTATTCTTGTAATAGCCGACGCTGCGGCACTTGGTTCAGAAATCAAAGAGCTTATGTATTTAAAGTCTGTATCAAATAATAAGATCGATCTTTTTTTGCCGGAGAGTTTTGAATGGCTTATTCTTCGCTCGGCGATTTTTGACCGTAACGATAATGTTCAAGAGATTTTGGCTGACCCGGCAGAACATATAGATTGTGAAGAGTATTTCAGTTGGGAGCGTTTTTTTACTGCATTGCTGGTGGCAGAAACTAATGGCAGAGCAAATCTTGAGTATCACGAGAACAAGAGCCATATCCCTTCCGGATATTTATCCGAACAAAATATTTATTCTATTTTAAATGCAATGGAATAATAATAGACAAGCCATACTCTGTGTTGATTTGATTGCACAGGGTGTGGCTGTTATTTCGATTCAGCTTGCTTTCCCCGCAGAAAAATGGTATAATAGGAATAACAAATATTTTCAAGGAGGCAGGCTGTATGGGCATCTACGTTAATCCTAATAATGTGGATTTTCAGCGTTGTTTGCAACAGGATATATACGTTGACAAAACCAATCTGACGTGAAAATTGTTT
>NZ_FR890704.1:0-24594 GCF_000435935.1 Ruminococcus sp. CAG:57
TCAATTATTATAACAAAATTAGCGCTATTATGTAAAATAAGTTACTAAGAGGTCGTTCTTATGAAAAAATATAATGTGCTCACTAAGATAAATACATTTTTACTGATTTTCATTCTATTGTTGCTATTTGTAAACAGGTATTACGAGCTATTCAGCGACCATATCAGCGTATTGCTTTTATGCACTTATCTGTCGTACCTTGTGATAGCATTGACGATCGTAAAGCTAATAAAATACCAAAAAGGTGCCCTGTCAAAGATCGAAATATTCGGCTTATTGATAATTGCGGTAATAATCAGTTTTGTTGGTAGAGATATGTTTTCTGACTGGAAAAATCATATCATATATTCATCTGATGATATATCAGTAATTGCCCGTGTGAACAGAACAATGTTCGGAAACAGGTGTGATATATGTATTTGCAGGAACGGAGCAGTAATGAAAAAAGTTGATGAGCCATTGGCTTTGCAAAGTGACTATGATCCGATTGAAAAACACTATTATGAAGTCCTAGAAGATGAACAAGAGCTGACTATTAGAGTTAAATGTTCCGAAGATAGTAGTAGATATGAAGAAGTGACAATAGAGATTTAATAGAAGTTTGTTACTTATATCAAATATGGAAGATTATCTTTACACTCGTACAAATTGATGACAATATCTCAAACTTAATAATGTTCCTAAAGACAGCCGTACTCATAAAGTGGAAGTCAAGGGCGGGGATTTTTTAGTCAAGCACACCAAATCTGGTGGGCTTCGCTCGCAGGGGATCGTCACGATGCTGTCACCTCCCTACCATAGTCCTATGCTGTCAAACAAATGACGCTGTGAGATGTTTTCGGCAACTCTTATCATTACTTTATCATAGTCTGACATAAAGCTGTCCACAACTTCTATGATGGTGAAGCCGCTGTTGTTCAGGGCTTCTGTGAGCTTTTGTTTATCCTTGGTATAGGCTATATAGGCAGTTTGCAAGGACCTGTTATTTTGCACTGTGATAAGCTGTGAATATGGTATCTTGCTGTTTTGCAACTGCTTTTCTATTGCTTCACTCTCGCCCGAAAAGACTTTGAGGGGCTTCCCTTTTGCGGCTGTGATAAGATAGCCTTGGCAGGTGAACTTTTTCTGAGCAGACTTTATGTGAGATATCACAAAGCTTGCGTCTGTGCGGTACGAGCATTCAAATATCTGCACGGTTTTGTTGTACCATTCTTCGTTGTTCTTTTCAACTGATTTTGATGTTACCATGGTATCGCCCCTTTCACTGATATTATAATATCACAACCTATGTGTGCAATTTAGGACATAGGAAACGGTATTATCATATTGAGGTGAATAATATGATATACAAGGGAATATTCTGGCTTATCGAGGGTGAATTATATACAAAGAAGTTAGAGTGCGACAAATCGGGAAATGTTATTGGTGACGGCAGTGGACTTAACTCAAAGTCGGGGGATAATTTCAATCACAGGCTGACTTGGGAGGGACTGCCGAAAAACGTAACACATGGGAAAGAGTACAATTATTATCCTCGGGGCAGAGTGGAGATAAAGGGCGGCAAGGCTGTGATATATCTTAATCCTGCGCTGAACAGTGAGGAGATGTTGGCGGAGCTTACAAGGCTGTTCGGGCTTGATGAGCTTGATTTTGTGAGGGTCAAAAATGACGGAAGCAGGCACTACAGAGCGTATGCTCCATAGTGCCTGCGCTTTATTTTATCTCATAGATATCGTCATAGAGAAATCTCACGTTGCCCACAGTACGATCTAAATGGAAATGTCCGCAGAGCCACATTTCATAGACAAGCTTATTTCTTATTTTGGAAAGAAACTTTTCGTTATCATAATGCCGTTTGAAGCACTTGGCGGTGTTCAGGTCAGGGATATAGCGGTCTGTTGGTCTATACTCATAGGGGCAGGTATGGGTCACAACATAGTCCACTTTCCAGCCATACTGCTCGAGATTGAATTTTGCTTTATCTTTGACCACTTTTTGAGGCTTATCGGGAATAAACTCTATGCCAAAGATATCTGACCGCCACTGTTTATTCTGCATACAAGCTCCGCCTATGGTGAGGATAGCTTTATCCTCGATAACAAATATCTCGCCGTCATTGGCATAGAGGATATTGGGATAGGCTTCTTCATAATCACCTTTGCCACAGTTCCATATTTTCTGTTTATAGCTGTTATCGTGTATCTTGCCATTTGTTATATGAAGATGCCAACGCTCTGATTCTGTATAGGTAATAGAATTCAGTGCGTCAAATTCTCCTCGGACGCAGAGAAAATTTGTGGGGATAGCCGCAAGCTGTTTTTTAAGGCTTGTGGCAAACATTTCATATGTGCTTGATAGTCCGGTATCTCCGAGGAGGATAACTGTATCGCTTTTACTAAGCTTCTTATCCTCATGGAGCTTTTTTATTTTTGAAAGATCTCCGTGGAGGTCGCCAACTACATATATCATCTTTTACGCTCCTCACATAGTCTAAGTCTGGTGATAAGGTTCATTGGAAGTTCTTTAAGGCCGGGGGCGTATTTTCTCATAAAGAAAGCGTCCTCTATATTATAGGCTACATCGTCCTGATCGCAATCGAACTCCTCATCGTCACAGTAAATACAGTACATATCCACATCGGGCAGGTATGTTTCTATGAACGAAAAGAGTATGCCCTCTCGGTGGGAAAGAATATATTCAAGCTCCTTTCGGGTGTTTCCGCCAATGGTGAAATGGTGATAAGATTCGCCTACATGGTCGCCTGCGGGGTCGCTTGAAACATATATATCCTTATAAAAAACTGCTATATGCCAATATCTGTTCATTTCATCATCATATTTTCTGTCGGGGTTGCCTTCCTCATACCTTACAGCTCTGTTATAAAGCTCTTCTATTTCTTCAAGCATTTCTTCGGTGGTGAAATATTTTATTTTTGCAGGGTTGTTGCCTCCCTCAGGAAAACACTTGCCTATATCAAGCTTGCCCTCCTTATAGCTTTTGATATGATAACCCTTTGGTATCTTCCAATCCTCGTGGCCTTTGAATATTATTTCGGTCACTTCTCCTGTTTTGCCTGTATTAAGTCCTCTGCCCCAGCCATTTTCAAGGGTCTTTATGGTGGTAGGGAGAACGAGCTTTTTAAGGCTTTTGCAGTTGTCAAAGGCATTCCACTCTATTTTCTCAACACCCTCGCTTATCTCGATATTTTTTAAATTGATGCAGTTGTCAAATGTATAGCTTGTGATCTCTTTGATACAAGGGGGAACTGTTATGCTTTCAAGGCTTGGGCAATCGTCAAACCACGCATCCATTTTGGATATTTTGTCGCTGTTTATTGTGACTTTTTCAAGAAATTCATTACGGGCAAATGCAAAACGGTCGATACTCTCAACGTTTGGTGGGATAACTATTTCTGAGATATTAGTGCTTGAGAAGCTATCCTCGCCGATAGCTTGAAGAGAATTTGGTAATATCACCTCGTCAACAGGCATATGCTCAAAAGCACTATCGCATATAAACGTAACGCCCTCGGGTATTCTGGCAATAAAATCTTCATATGGGTCTTTTCGGTTAAGGATATAATCTGCGTAAAGCTCTTTGGCGTTATATCCAGTAAAAACATATCTTTCGCCGCCATACTGCTCATTGGCACTTATTACGCCATACTCTGCGAAGTGTTGTGCTGTTGGCTTCGTGGCAAAGGCAGAAAGGTCTATAGGCTCGTGGGAGTAGCAGCAGTCGATCTTTATATCAGGGTTTGAGAGTATAGTCAAGTCAAGGTGTTCGTCTTCATAAAAGCTCTCTGAACGTGCAAAAGCGTCTCTGCCGATATATTTTACGCTCCTCGGTATTTCGATACTGTATGTGCTGTTAATGTCAGTAAGACTTATGCAGTTATAGAAAGCACGATCACCTATATATTCTATAAGGTCATACTCAAACTCGACATTGTGGAGGGATACACAATCCTCAAAGGCACTGTTGCCTATATATCTGACCTGTTCAGGAAAACGCACCTCTCGCAGGCTGCAGTTTTTAAAGGCGTTATCCTCGATAACTTCTAGGGACGCAGGGAATATTACATTGTCGATATCCATATTTTCAAAGGCGCTTTTTCCTATCGTTGTAAAGCCCTCCGGTATCATAAATACTTGATAGCCCGAGTTATAGGAAGTCTTTATCTGATGAGCCACCATTCTTTTTGCCATATCCTGTGTAAAAATTTTTGCCATAAAAAATTATCCTTTCTTTATCTGTTAAATCCTATATGCTTTGGCTCTTCTTCGAGGGTATCGTCCTCGGAGAGGTCAAAGTCACGGGCTTTTAGGGTCACGATATCGTCCATTGTCATGGTACTGAAATTCTGCCTTGTGAGCCTGAGTGCCTGACCAAACAGTGCTCCCTCTATAAGATTTCTTGCAAATCTGCCGTTGCCGAAATTCGGCTTCTTGCAGACCCTTTCAAGAAAAGGCAGGAGCGTTTCATCAACGTCGTCGGCAAGCTTATGTTCATTGTTTTTAGCCATAAGATGGACGATACTAAGAAGATCCTCGGCGGTATAGTCCTCAAAATTGACATGGAACGCAATTCTTGATCTCAGGCCAGGGTTGCGGTCGAGGAAGTCGTTCATTTCCTTTGGATAGCCTGCGAAAATGACTACCATATCGTCACGGTTGTTCTCCATTTCCTGCACGATAGTGTTTATGGCTTCGTCGCCATAAGAGCCAGAGCGGTCATCGCAAAGGGAATAGGCTTCGTCGATAAAAAGCACTGAGCCTTTAGCTTTCTTGAACATATTCTTCACCTGAACGGCTGTCCAGCCAACATATTTTCCAACAAGGTCGGAACGTCCGCACTCGATAAGGTCGCCTTTAGAAAGCACGCCATTTTCTTTGAGTATTCTTGCAAACAGCCTTGCAACTGTGGTCTTTGCTGTGCCGGGGTTGCCTGTGAACACCATATGCATGGCTGTTCGGCTTTCTTTCATGCCCTTATCGGCAAAAATTTTCTGCGCCTTTGAATATGTTATCGCCTTTTCGATAACGCTCTTGGCGGAATCAAGTCCGATAAGCTCCTGAAGCTCGCTGTAGGCAGAGCCTTTTATCTCCTTGGCTTCTTCCCTGTCATAGAGCTTTTTGAAGTTTGAATACTGGGGATAGATTTTTGTTTTCAGGACATTTGAATACCAAGTATCGTACATACCCATAAGCTCGCTTGCTCTATATGGGGTATCCTTTGCGCACAGGGAAAGGAGGTCTTTATCGCAGGAGGTATTCTCTTCTCTGCAAAGCTTTCTGAGATATTTATGTGCGGCTTCGTTTTCTACAGTATCGTCCGCAAGCTTCACGAATGTGATAGCGCCGAGCTTTTCTTCCACAGCGTCAGGGAGAGAAGGTCCGTCATTTGAAAAGGTAAAAACAAACTGTATCTCGTTTTTGTAGGCATTGATGAGGTCAAAGAGGATATCGGGGATAGTTTCATCGGCTGTACAATTATCGCTGTTCGTACACTTTAAACCACAACAATTCATTATGATGGTAGAGCCGCTGCAGACACGGAACAGTTCACGGATATCTGAGCTTCGGGCTGATAAATTATAAAGGTCGAGGACGGTATATCTTGCACAGCCTAGTCTGTTATTTGAATACAGGGAGCTTACAAGGGTATCGGCAAGACTATGGGCATTATCGCTTTGGATCAAATAATGTACCGGTATGCCTTTTGTCACACCGACGCTGTTCTTTCTGAATATTCTTTTAAGCTCAGGCTCAAAGGTTTCTGAGCAGAGATATTTTTTTGCTACGGCGAGAGCGTCTTTTTTATCAATGGACTTTGTTATATTTTCACTTATGTACGATCTTCTATAGTTACTGAACAGATCGTCCAGTTCATAGTCATTCAGCAGGTCTTCATCGAACTTGAAATTATCATGATAGCCGTTGGGGATCATTCTTTTGAACGTTTCCACTGTTATTTCCTCGAAGCTTATATCCACGCACTCAAGCTTTATAAATGAAAAGAAGTTCTTTACATAGGCTTTCACGTCGGCTTCAACGTCTGTCATCATTACCCCTATGGTCGCCTGATCTTTTACGGCGCTTGATATAAAGGCACAGTTTCTGTTGGACATGGTGCGTGCCATTTCATTGAACTCGTTTATAAGCTGGTTTTTCTCATCAAAGAATATATCGTACTCTTCTTCATTATCCCTTGTTCTTCTGATAATAGACTCTTCAAGTATACATCTTGCTCTGTAACAACGCATAAAAATCCGCCTCCGTGGTCTTTTCTCATTCTTGTTTTTCGTCTGTATCTGCATTATAGCACCTGGAATGTTCAAAAATGTGGACATAGCGGAAGTTTTTAATATCCGAAATTTTACCCATGGTGGGTGGTATGATAAGAGCAACACAAAAAGAAAGGACTTGATACAATGGATAAGAGCAAGATATACACCGCAGAAATGGCGGCGAGGAAAATATGCTGACAGCGGATTTCGGGCACAGGCTGCCTATTAGGGTGCTAAAGCAGGTGATGTATCCTTTTATGATACAAAAACTTGGCGGCACACAATTGACAAAATAAAGCAAAAGTGATATATTGAAAGAAAGATATCACAGAACAGGAGGGCAAAAATGTCATATACAAAAACAGATATGCTTTCGCACAAGATCATTGAGATACTCAAAGAACACAGTGACGAAAAGCACCCCCTTACTCAGCAGCAGATCTGCGGTTATCTTGAGGAAAAGCTTGGCATAAAGCCTAACCGCAAGACGGTGGCTCAGCATTTGAAGAGCATAATAGGCAATGAAAGCTGCAATGTTTTCATCGCAGACAATGACAACGATGATGATGATAAAAGCGATAAAAAATACATCACAGATATTTACTACGCCTCTGACATCACCGCTGAGGAATATGAGTTTCTGGCAGACAGCATCATATACTCGCCAATGCTCCCTGCGGACTATGTGAGGGATCTGATAAAAAAGATAAACATCTTATCTACGGGTAACACAAAGAGCAAGGAAGCCAATCTCAGAGAGACCTTTCACTATGGCAACAAGAGCATTTTCTTGGTGATAGAAAATATCAAAGAGGCTATGAACACCAACAGGAAGCTTGATGTTACCATAAGCGATTATGACAAGAACGGCAAGCTTCTCACTAAGAGCGACCCACAGAGCGGTATAAAGCTTCAACGTGTTATGCTCAGCCCTTATGGCATCGTTATGGTAGACGGCTTTTACTATCTCCTTGCAAGTGATGTTCGTTACAATGATCTTCGTCATTTCAGGATAGACAAGATCCTAAAGGCGAGTATCTGCGAAGAGGACGGCTCTATGAGAGATGTAAAGACGCTTAGCAATGTTCCGAGGGATCTGAAGCCTGTGCAATACAAAAATCTTAACAGGTATATGCTTGACGGAACTGTGGAGCGTGTACATATCAACATAAAAAAGAAAGACATAAGTCTTGTGCTTGATACATTCGGGAATGAGTTCACCTGCAATAAGGTCATAGGTAATGACGATATCTATGACGTGACGTTCAGGGCAAATATCCAGACGGCTGTACGCTGGGCGATAGCTAACAGAAAAGCTGTGAAGCTGACCTCGCCAAAGAGGGCTGTGGATATTGTAAAAGAAGAGATCTCGGCATTGTCTGAGATGTATGGAAATCAAGAGAGGTGACTAAAATGAATGTAAATACAGTTAATTTCGGAGATATCATAAAAGAGATAAGTCATGGACTTATGGCGGAGAGTTATATTTCGGACAATGAGTTTACTAAGCCATGCGAATATCTAAGGCTTGTGGACATTGACGACGGCGTTATTGCGGAAAACTGCATTGAGATAGTTTATGACAGCAAGCGTTTTGAGAAATATGCCATAAAGGACGGAGATGTGATACTTTCTACCACGGACAAGAATTTCAAGGTGGTATGTGCAGGCGATATGGGGGACAGGAAGCTTCTTGTTTCACCCACGCTGATAAGGATAGGACTTGACAAGGAGAAGGCTGACCCTTACTATATTGCGGCTTATCTTTCATCGGCAGAGGGAAAGGCTATGCTTGACGGCTGTCGCAGCGGAAAGGTAGTAAGGATATTGCACACAAAGGGGTTGAAAGAGTGTGAGATACCTTTGCCGACTTTGGAGGAGCAGAGAGAGATCGGTGAAAAATACCGACATCGTCTTCATGAGATAAGACGGCTTAAAGCTGATATAGAGGGGCTTTATGAGGATATAGAGATGATGAGATAGAAACATAAGCGCATAACGTTGCAGTGTGTACGTTATGCGCTTTTTCATGTCCAATTTTATACCCACTGATATTTGTATAATGTGATAAGAATAAAAGGAAAGGTCTGATCACATTGAAAAGCAGAGAGTGGGAATACATATTCACAAAGAATGGAACGATAAAGCTTATGAAATATCATGGTGCGGAGACTGACGTTTCACTGCCTGCGTTCATCAACGGCACGGCGGTGACGGATATAAGCGTAAACACATTCGGTGACAGGAAGCTGAGGAGCCTGTATATTTCGGAAAACATTCAGTTTATAGAAAAGGGCTTTTTCAAATACAACTATATTTCAAAAGAAATAACGACTTCAGCGAAAAGTGACAGATATTATTCTACTGACGGAGTTCTTTACAACAGAGAACGCACTGTTCTTATAAGCTGTCCTAAAGAACGGGAGCAGGTCGAGATACTACCCATAACGCTGAAGATAGCCGACTATGCTTTTTACAAATGCCGTAGGCTAGAAAATGTTTTTATGCCAAGATGCCTGTGCGAGATAGGAGAATACGCATTTTATGAGAATGTGTCATTAATATCGGTAACGCTCCCTTGGGGCTTGACTTTTATGGGAGAGGGGTGTTTTTGCGGCTGTGAGAAGCTTGAAAGTATCGTTCTGCCTGCAAATGTGGAAGTGATAAATGACTATACTTTTGAAAACTGCGAAAGCCTTGCGAGCGTTAAATTGCCAGAAAGGCTAAAGGTCATTGGAAGTCATGCTTTTCATCAGTGTAAATGTCTTACGGATATGATCTTGCCACCTAGTCTTAGAGAAATAAGGGACTGTGCTTTTTACGATTGTCACAAGTTGAAAGAGATAGCTGTTCCAAACGAATGTATAAAGATAAGCGCAAATGCGTTTTTCTTCTGTGCAGAGCTGACAGTGTATTATCCTGAGAAAAGCAATTATTACATCATTGAAGCTGCAAGAGTGAGCTGTTCAAAAGAAAAATGCAGAAAGCTTTATCCAAAAAGAAAGTTCACCAAAAAGGAAGAAAAAGAAGCTTTCGTAAACGTTGACCCTAACCCTAGCTTTCAGCTTGCATACGATGTCAGCGACCAATACATCTACATTACGGACGTTTACGATAGTGACAGATCAGCAAAAAAACGCATAAGAAAAGAGCTGTTTGGCAAAAGTGTGTTTATCAGCACAGAAGATATGGAAGAATAGGACAGCAATAGTTTATCTCCACTTGAAAATTTCATAAATACGCTATATAATAAGGATATATCTGAAAAGGGGTGGAGATATGACCTTACAGCAGCTTAAATATGTGGTGGCTACGGCGGAGAAAGGTACTGTCAGCGAGGCGGCGCAGTCGCTTTTTATTTCTCAGCCTAGTCTTACTAACGCTATCCGTGAGCTTGAAAAGGAAATGAATATCACTATATTCATACGCACAAACAAGGGCATAACGGTATCAAAAGAGGGTGAAGTCTTTTTGGGCTATGCAAGGCAGGTGCTTGAACAGGCGAGTTTGCTTGAAGAAAAATACTGCGGAAAACAACACGGCAAAAGGCAGTTTTGCATATCCACTCAGCATTACTCCTTTGCGGTGAACGCTTTTGTTGACCTTATAAAAGAGTTTGGCGGAGATGAATATGATTTCAGCATTCGTGAGACGCAGACCCACGAGATAATCGAGGACGTGGCAAGAATGAAAAGCGAGCTTGGCATACTCTATCTCAACGATTTCAACGAGCCTGTGCTTTCAAAGGAGATAAAGTCCAAAGAGCTTAAATTCACGGAGCTATTTTCTGCAAAGCCACACGTTTTTGTAGGCTCTGCAAATCCTCTTGCGCAGAAAAAGTCTGTGACCCTTGACGACCTGCTCCCCTACCCTTATTTATCCTTTGAGCAGGGGGAATACAACTCTTTCTACTACTCGGAGGAGATACTCAGCACCATAAAGCGACCAAAGAATATCCGTGTCCGTGACCGTGCGACCCTTTTTAATCTTCTTATCGGTCTTAATGGCTACACCATTTGCAGCGGTGTTATTGACGAAAAGCTCAACGGCAGTGATATCGTGGCTGTTCCCCTTGAAGCGGAGGGGTCGATGCGCATTGGCATAGTTACTCACAAAAAGGTACTTTCTAATCCACTGACGGAATTTTATATCAATGCACTGAAAAAATATATAGGCGAGGAAACAAGGTTGACAACATGAGAAATATGTGATATTATAAAAACATACAAAGCCTATAGGAATTATGTATAAAGGAGAATTTTCATGACAGAGCTTATAAAGCTTGAACAGAATATAACTGATACTATAAAAGAGTCGCAGATAAAGCTTGGGTTTACCCCTAATGCGGTGACGCTTTTTTATCCTCTTGACTCCCTCAACGCCATAACAGGGGGCGAGCTTACGGCTGAGGAAATGATAAAAGCCATAGACGAATACAAAAGCGAGATACTTTCATGCAAGGCTTCACTTGCTCAGGACGGCAGGATAGCTGTTACGGTATCAGAGGAGAGCGTGAGGGCTATCCACGAAAAGGTGGAGGCAAGCCCGTTCCTTGTGGAGTTTATCGGAGCGGTAAAAGAGGGGTGCTCTCTTGAAAGAGCGGCTGAGATATTCAGAAAATACAATGACAAGGCGGTAATAACTGCTGCACCTGATGATGAATTTGACCTGCTTGCATACTTTCCAGACGGAGAACCTGACGGCTGCCGATACTGTTTGCAGGACGATCTGGGCGGCATAACATATCACAGATTCACCAAGCTTGACTATGACGCACTTTATCCCGAAAAGTCAGGAGATAACACAGAAAAATGAAAAATTTCACCTGCATAAGCGTAAATCACAAGCTTTGCGGACAAGCCTTTCGCAGCCTTTTCACATTTGACAGTGCTCAGTGTGAAAAGCTGCTTTTTGACGTAAAGGACCTTTCACCTGTGCTTATTTGCACCTGCAACAGGACGGAGCTTTACTTTTGCGGAACACCTGAGGAGGGCATAAGGCTTCTTTGCGAACAAAGCGGAGTGGAGATCGCAAAGCTCAAACGCAAGGTCATGATATTCACAGACAAGACGGCGGTAAAAAGGCTTTACAGCGTATCGTGCGGTATAGAATCAGCGGTCATAGGTGAGGACGAGATACTTGGACAGGTTCGCCGTGCATATGATCTTTCAAGGGAGCGCATTGGGCTTTCCTCTGAGGTGAACATGATATTTCAAGGGGCTATCGCTTGTGCGAAGAAAATAAAGACGGAGACGGAGCTTTCAAAGACTTCCGTTTCCACGGCTACTCTTGCGGCTAAGGAAGCGGCACATTATAAGGATAATGTCAGGGTGATGCTTTTGGGAGCGAGCGGTGAGATAGGCTCGCTGGTCTTGAAAAATCTTCTTTCATACAAGAACGTAACTGTGCTTGCGACGGCACGTTCTCACAGAAATGCGCTGGAATATATTTCAGACGATCCAAAGCTTGAGCTTATACCATACGAAAAGAGATATGAGCGCATTGGCGAATGTGACTGCATAATTTCGGCGACTTCAAGCCCACACTACACTGTTACGGCGGATATGCTCAGTGATAATGAAAACAAGCTTTTTATAGACCTTGCAGTGCCGAGAGATATTGACCCTGCCGTAGAAAAGCTTGCAGGGGCCAGGCTTATAGACATGGACTTTTTCACGGAGCTTGCCAAAGAAAACAATCTCAAAAAGCTTGACAGCGTGGAGAGGTCAAAGCTTATCATTGACGAGGAAACTGACGAGCTTGAAAAACAGCTTATGTTCCATGATTTTCTTCCGCAGTTTGAGAGCCTTGACAGAAGACTTTGCGAGGTTTCGGCGAAAGATCTTTTTTTCAGGCTAAAGTCGGAGCTTGATTCACAGACTTTTGGCAAGGTTATAGAAGTAATAAAAGAATACGGAGAATGACAATGCCATACTTTCCTTTTTTTGCGAATATTGAGAATATGCCATGCCTTGTGGTGGGTGGCGGACAGGTAGCTTTGAGAAAGCTCGAAAAGCTTCTTGACTTTTCGCCTATAATAAAGGTGGTGGCATTAAAAGCTTGCGGTGAGATAAGAGAACTTGCAGACAGGGGCATGATAACACTGTTTGAGCGTGCTTTTAAGGACAGCGACATAGACGGCAGTACATTTGTGATAACTGCCACAGGGGACAGCGGTGTAAACAGGCACATTTCTCAACTTTGCAGGCAAAGGCACATTCCATGCAACGCAGTTGATGACCCTGAGAGCTGTACGTTCTTCTTCCCTGCCATTGTTACAGAGGGGGACGTGTGCATTGGCATTTCAACAGGCGGAAAAAGCCCTACCCTTGCTTCTCACCTGAGAAAGACGATCCAATCGCAGACAGGGGGCAGGCTTGGGGATATATGCAATGTCATGGGAAAAGCCCGTGACTATGCACTTGAAAATATATCCACGGAGCAGGCTAGGAAAAAGGCTATGGCAGAGGCATTGAAAATATGCCTTGAAAGTGACGTGCTTCCAACAGAGGAACAGCTTATAGAGATGATAAAGGAGCAAAAATGAAACTGAGAGCAGGCACAAGAAAAAGTCCACTTGCAATGGCGCAGACTTATATGGTACTTGACATGATAAAGGCGGCATTTCCTGAATGTGATACTGAGATAGTCACCTTCACCACAAAGGGCGACAGACAGCTTGACCGACCTCTTGACAAGATAGGCGGCAAGGGTGTGTTCGTCACGGAAATAGAACAGGCTCTGCAAAGCGGAGAGATAGACTTTGCAGTACACAGTGCAAAGGACTTGCCTGTTACGCTGGGCGAGGGTCTGGAGATATCAGGAGTTTGCCCTCGTGGGAACTATCGTGATATGCTTGTGACCAAAAAAGGCGTTGTATTTAACGATTGTGATGTTTTCACTGTTGGCACAGGAAGTCAGCGTAGACGCGGGGGCTTTGCAAGGCTTTATCCTAACGCAAAGTTTGCTGATATAAGAGGCAATGTTGGTACACGGCTCAAAAAGCTTTCCGATGGGCTTTATGACGGCATAATACTTTGTGCGGCAGGAACGGAGCGTTTGGGACTTTCCCTTTCGGAATACGAGGTAAAAGAGTTTGAGCCTTGGGAGCTTTTGCCTGCACCTTGTCAGGCTATAATTGCAGTGGAATGTGCAAAGGAGAGCAAGGCGGCTGAGATAATTTCGCAGGTATCACACAAGGAAACTATGCTCAGGTTTGAAACCGAGCGTGAGGTGATAAGACTTCTGGGTGCGGACTGCACTGTGCCTGTGGGGGCATACAGCGAGATAAATGGGGAAAAGATATCTCTCACTGTTTCAGACGGCAAGGGGCATTTTGCTCAGGGCGAAAAAGAGATAGAAAAAAGATTTGAACTTGTTAAGGAGCTGACTGATAAGCTATGAGCGGCAGAGTTATAGTTGCAGGGGCAGGCTGTGGAGATTATGACCTTATCACAATGAGAGGTTATGAGGCTCTGAAAAGCTGTAACGTGGTGATATATGACAGCCTTATAGACAGCCGTTTGCTTGACTTTTGCAAGGACGGTGCGGAGAAAATATGCGTTGGAAAGCGTGCAGGCAGACACAGTTCCACGCAGGAGGAGATAAACACGCTTCTTGTGGAAAAAGCCGCAGAGGGCGGTGTTGTTCTCAGGCTAAAAGGCGGCGACCCTTTTGTGTTCGGCAGAGGGGGCGAGGAGATAACTGCACTCAAAGCCGCAGGCATACCATACAGCCTTATACCGGGGGTGACTTCCTCGGTGGCAGTGCCTGAGCTTGCAGGTATACCGGTGAGCCACAGGGGACTTTCAAGGAGCTTTCATGTTATAACAGGTCACACTGCGAACGACCTGCTCCCTGAGCATTTTGAAAGCTATGCAAAATGCGGTGGAACGCTTATTTTTCTTATGGGGCTTAGAAATCTCCCTGAGATAGCAGGCAGGCTCATTGAAAACGGCATGGACGAAAATACTCCTGCGGCGGTGATATCAAAAGGGGCTACCCCTGAGCAGAGGGCTGTAAAGGGCTGTCTTGGCGACATTGCCGAAAAGGTGAAGAAAGAGGATCTGCCTGCGCCTGCGGTGATAATAGTTGGAGAAACCGCCGGGCTTGATCTTTCGCCTACCTACCTGCCTCCATTGTATGGAGTTTCTGTGGCTGTCACTGCCACAAAGGGGCTTTCAAGGCGGCTTATAAAGTCGCTCAATGCCCTTGGGGCTTATGCTCACCGCTGCGGCGGATTTGAGCTTAGGGAGCTTCACGATGAGGTCACGGAAAAAGCTTTCCAACGGCTTGCAGAGGGCTTTTACAGCCATGTTGCTCTTACAAGTCCAAATGGTGCGGAGATATTTTTGAAAAGGCTCAGAGAAAGCCGTATTGACATAAGAAAGCTAAACGGAGTGAAGATAGCTGTCATAGGCAAAGGCACTGGGGCGAAGCTTGAAAAGGCTGGGCTTTATGCAGACATAATGCCTGAAAAATTCAACAGCGTGGCTCTTGGAAATACGCTCTCGGGCACTCTTACCTGTGAGGACAGGCTTCTTATAGTACGCTCCTCGGAGGGGTCAGCGGAGCTTGTTAAGCCATTGGCTGAAAAAGGGCTGAACTTTGATGATGTTCATATTTACGAGCCTGTTTACAGCACAGGCGAGAAGATAGATGATGACTACGCTGTGTTTGCCAGTGCAGGCGGAGTGAGGAGCTTTTTCCGTGGTGGAGGAAGCTTATCAGAGAATACAAAGTGTATCGCCATAGGCGAAGTGACGGCGGCAGAGCTTGAAAAATACGGTATAAATGGCCCTCTGCTTCCAACAGAAAGCACGGCAGAGGGAATAATACAAAAGATACTTTCAGATAAGTGAGAGGAAGATAAAAATGCGAAGATTCAGAAGATTAAGGGCAAACCCAGCAATGAGAAGAATGGTTTGCGAAACAAGATTAAATGCGGCAGACTTTATCTACCCGATTTTTGTGGCAGAAGGCAATAACATCATGAAGCCTGTTGACTCTATGCCAACAGTTTATCAGTATTCTATCGACAATCTGGAGCAGATATTGCCGCAGATAGCAGACAGTGGGATATCGGGCTTGCTTATTTTCGGCATACCAGAGAAAAAGGACGAGCTTGCAACGGAGGCTTACAATGACAAGGGCGTTACACAGCAGGCAATAAGATACATCAAGGAACACTATCCTGATATGCTCGTTATTGCGGACGTTTGTCTTTGCGAATACACCAGCCATGGACACTGCGGAGTTGTCAAGGGCGACAAGATACTCAATGACAGCACTTTGCCGCTTCTGTGCAAAATGGCGGTGAGCCTTGCAAAGGCCGGCGCTGATATTATCGCACCCTCCGACATGATGGACGGCAGAGTTGCGGCAATAAGGGCGGCGCTTGACGAGAATGCTCTTACTGATATTCCTATAATGTCATACAGTGCAAAATTTGCTTCGGGATATTATTCTCCGTTCCGTGACGCCGCAGAATCTGCACCATGCTTTGGCGACAGAAAGTCATATCAGATGGATCCTTGCAACGGACGTGAGGCTCTCCGTGAGATAGAGGACGATATCGAGGAGGGTGCTGACATGGTAATGGTGAAGCCTGCACTTTGTTATCTTGATATCCTGAGAGCCGCCAGGGACAGATATGATCTGCCTATTGCGGCATACAACGTAAGCGGTGAGTTCTCTATGGTAAAAGCGGCGGCACAGCTTGGCTGGATAGACGAGAAGCGTATCGTTCTTGAAAATCTCACTGCTATAAAGCGTGCAGGTGCGGACATTATCATAACATACCATGCTCTTGACGCCACAAAATGGATAAAGGAGAACAACTGACATGAAAACTGCTAAGTCTGAACAGCTTTACAAAACTGCCTGCGGTTTTATGCCCGGTGGAGTGAACAGCCCTGTCAGAGCCTGCAAGGCGGTGGGCACTGTTCCGCTTTTTATCGACCATGCGAAAGGGTCAAGGATATGGGACGAGGACGGAAACGAGTTCATCGACTATGTATGCTCATGGGGACCGAACATTCTCGGTCACTGCTGTGAGCCTGTGATAAATGCTGTGAAAGCCGCCTGCGACAAGGGGCTTACCTTCGGTGCTTGCCACAAGGGCGAGATAACCTTGGCGGAGCTTATTAAAAAGCACTTTCCGTCTATGGAAATGCTCAGGCTCGTAAACTCAGGCACTGAGGCTGTCATGAGCGCAATAAGAGCCGCAAGAGGATATACTGGCAGGGACAAGATAATAAAATTCGAGGGCTGTTATCATGGTCACTCGGACGGACTGCTTGTAAAGGCAGGCTCTGGACTTATGACGCAGGCTATCCCATCGGGTGCAGGAGTGACTGAGGGCTGCACAAAGGACACGCTTCTTGCAAAATACAATGACACTGCTTCTGTGGAAAAGCTTTTTGAGGAATACGGCAGCGAAATAGCCGCACTTATCGTTGAACCATGCGCGGCGAACATGGGCGTTGTTCCGCCTGAGAAGGGTTTTCTTGAATTTCTCAGAGAGATAACGAAAAAGCACGGCACTGTGCTTATATTTGACGAAGTGATAACAGGCTTCAGGCTTTCAGAGGGAGGAGCTTCAAAATATTTCGGAGTTACCCCTGACATGACAACTTTGGGCAAGATAGTGGGCGGAGGAATGCCCCTTGCCTGCTATGGGGGAAAGCTTGAGATAATGCAGTGCGTTGCACCACTAGGCTCGGTATATCAGGCAGGCACGCTGTCGGGAAACCCATGCGCAGTGGCGGCAGGAATAGAAACTATCAGGCAGATAGAAAGCATACCAAACTTCTATGAGGAGCTTGACAAAAAGTCGGCTATGATAGAGAATGCCATAAGGGAAAAGGGTCTGAACGTGAATCGCTGTGGCTCGCTTATGACGGTATTTTTCAATGACGAGAGAGTGAAAAGCTATGATGAGGCAAGGGCTTGCGACACGGAAAGCTACGGCAGATACTACCGCCATATGCTTCAAAGCGGCATTTACACTGCACCGTCGCAATTCGAGGCAATGTTCGTTTCCTATGCTCACAGTGACGAGGATATAACAAAGACTATAGATGCTATAAAAGCTTACAGATAACAAAAACGGAGCTGTTCAAATAAACCGAACAGCTCCGTTTTTTATATTCAATATATGTAGGGGCGAACAGTGTTCGCCCGCTTTGTTTGCCTGACAAACTCACGATATCCGCACAATATTTGGCTCAATATTCCGAAGAAGTGGCTTATCAACATAAATTTGCGATAAAATCATGCGGGCGAACGCTGTTCGCCCCTACAATGTGCCAACGTGTTATGCAGAATATTTTTTATATCAGCAAATTCTAGGGAGAAGCTCTCCGCCCGGCTGTGGAAGAAGGGTCTGTGAGCCTATCTCTGTTTTCATTACAACTCTGCCTGCGTTATCCTCTGTGACCTCGCCTATGACAGCGGCGTTCTCTGAGTTTTTGCACTTTCTAAGGGCAGAAACGATATCCTCCGCTTTGTCCTTTGGTGCGAATATAACAAGTCTGCCCTCGCAGGCAAGATACAATGGTTCTAAGCCCAGCATACCGCACACGCCTTTCACCTCGTCTGCCACCGGTATTTTCTCAGCGTCAAGGGTTATTCCCACACCGCTTTGACCTGCTATCTCGTAAAGAACAGTGCCTACACCGCCTCTTGTTGCGTCACGGATAACGTGGATATCGTTTGTAACGTCGAACATTGCTTTTACGTTTGCCCAGAGGGGTGCACAATCGCTTGTTACGTCTGCCTCTATGCCGAACTCGTCACGAGCTAAAAGTATGGTACAGCCGTGTCTGCCGATATCACCTGACACTATAACGGCGTCGCCTGCTTTGGCAAGCTTGCCTGAGGTGTTGGCGTTGTCCATTATCCTGCCTATGCCCGTAGTGGTAATGAAAACGCCGTCTACCTGACCTTTTCCTGCCACCTTTGTGTCACCTGCACATATCTCGACACCTGCTTCCCTAGCGGTCTTTGCCATGGCGGCGGCTATCTCCTCAAGCTTATCCATTGGAAAGCCCTCCTCGATAACGAAAGCACAGGAGAGATACAAAGGCTTTGCGCCCATGCAGGAAAGGTCGTTCACAGTGCCGCAAATACTTAGCTTGCCGATATTTCCCCCTGCGAATTCGTATGGAGAAACTATAAAGCCGTCTGTGGTGAATGCTATCTTGCCCTTTTCCATGGAAAGCACGGCGGCATCGTCGGCGGTCAGGTCAGGGTTAGCGAAATGCTCCTTAAAAACACGGTCGATAAGCTCGGAAGTCTGCTTTCCTCCTGCGCCGTGGGCAAGGGTAACAAATTTATCTGTCATAATTATTCCTCTTTTCGGATAGTTTATTTTACAAATTGCCATACTGATAATATGCTGAGCAAGCGCCCTCGTTTGACACCATGCACGCACCTATAGGGTGCAGCGGTGTACAGACCTTGCCGAAAACTTTACAATCCGAGGGCTTGCACTTGCCCTGCAAAACATCTCCGCAGCGGCAGGCTGGGTTTGGCTTGCCTGTTATTTTCGGCAGGGCGAATTTCTTTCGTGCGTCAAAGTCGGCATATTCGTCACGGAGTATCATGCCTGACATTGGTATGATACCAAGTCCACGCCACTCGCTGTCGCATGGGGTCATGACCTTTTCCATAAGCTTTATGGCGGCAGGGTTGCCCTCGGGCTTTACCACTCTAGGATAGCAGTTTCTGAAAAACGGCTCGCCACGCTGAGAAAGCTCTATGGTAACAGCAAGAGCCGTAAGAAGTTCAGCAGCCGTGAAGCCCGTAACAACGCCTGAAACGCCCTTTTTCACAAGCTCCTCGCACACGGCTGTGCCTGTGATAGCGTTGACATGGCCGGGATACAAAAATGCGTCTGCGCTTCCCTCCAAAGCCTTATAAGCGTTTGGCATGGTCTTGTTTGCACCAAGAATAGAGAAGTTTTCAAGTCCCAGCTTTTTCGCTTTTTCTACTGCAAGGCAGGCTGATGGGGTTGTGGTCTCAAAGCCAACGGCGAGAAATACCACCTGCTCATCCCTATGGCTTTCGGCATATGAAACTGCGTCAAGGGGCGAATAAACTGTCTTTATCACAGCACCCTTTGACCTTGCTCCTGCAAGACTCATTTCTGTACCGGGTACTCTTATAAGGTCACCGAAAGTGCATATCACCGCACCTTTTTCAAGGGCGAGCATACAAGCCTCGTCGATAAAGCCAATGGGGGTAACGCACACAGGACAGCCGGGACCTGAGATAAGCTCAACGCTCTCAGGAAGGAGCTTTCTTATGCCAAGCCTGAAAATCTCGTGGGTGTGAGTGCCGCAGACCTCCATTATGCGAAGCTTTTTGCCGTCCTCACGTTTGTAGGAGCTTATTATCTCCTTTGCATTTTCTATAGTGTTCATTGGATACTCTCCATTATCTCGTCAGTTTCTTCGCTATCGTCAGAGGTTATCTTTGCGATAGCCACCCCTGCGTGTACCATGACATAATCCCCTACCTCGAGATCGTCGATAAGGTCAGCAGATACCTCTCTTTTTGCACCGCTTGCGTCAATAACAGCAGTGCCCTCGTTTACACTTACTACCTTTGCAGATAAACCTACACACATATTAATACCTCCAAAAAATTTAATCTATATCACCAAGTCGAAATCACAGAGCAAAAAATGAGATACACAGGCGACCCAAGGTCGCCCCAGCTTATTGAAAAAGTTCGACAAAAGCGGGACGTCGAGGGCGCCGTCCCCTACAATTGGCGTAAATACGCTGTTTATATGTAGGGGCGAACAGCGTTCGCCTGTTATTTTGGTATTTTTAAACAGCCTCAGGCGACCAAAGGTCGCCCCTACAGAATAAGAAAATCATCGCCGCAGGCGATACCTTAATTCCTCACTCCTCACTCCTCATTCCTCATTCAGATAAAACGCCTGTCCCAAAGCTATACCACCGTCATTGGCAGGCACAAGGCTGTGGATAAGCACTCTAAGTCCCATTTTTTCAAGGCGGCACTTCACCATTTTAAGCAGAAGCTTGTTCTGAAAAACTCCCCCGCTCAAGGCACAGACCTTTACGCCTGTTCTCTCGCTTATGGTTCTGCACGCCTGTGCGGTCATGTCCGCAAGAAGTGAATGGAACTCATAGGCAAGGCGGTTTTTATCCTCACCATTTTGCATACCCTGGCAAAGACGCTTGATAAGAGCCTGAGTGCAGAGCATTATCCTGCCCTCTTTTTCGGCAGTGAGCTTTTCCATAGGCTCGTAAATGCCAAACGACTCACGGCTGAATTTTTCTGCCGCAAACTGCAACGCCATGGAAGCTTCGCCCTCAAAGGTTGAAGAACGCCTTATGCCAAGCACCGCAGAAGCGGCGTCAAAAAGCCGTCCTGCACTTGTGGAGCTTACTGCGTTTACTTTTTTCTCTGCCATTATGGACAGAAGCTTGTACTCTTTCGCTGTACAAATACCAAGCTTTTCACAGATCTCTCCGCCCCTTTCCCCATAGGCTGAGCCTGCAATCATTGCGGCGATACGCCAGCCCTCTTTAGAGGAAAGGTCGCCGCCCACCTGCATGAAGGGCTTTATGCTTCCCATACGCTCAAAGCCTGTGCGGTCGCAGAGAAGTAGCTCTCCTCCCCATATGGTGCCGTCTGTGCCAAAGCCTGTGCCGTCATATGATACGCCTATGACCTTTTCACTATAGTCGTTTTCTGCCATGCAGGATAGGATATGAGCATAGTGGTGCTGGACTTTTTTCAGAGGCAGGTCAAGCCCCTCGGCAAATGCAACTGTATTGTATTTGGGGTGCATATCACAGACTACGTTTCGGGGTGTTGCTTCCAGAAGTTCGCACATACGCTTTACTGACTCCTCAAGCGCCTTTACAGTGCGGATATCCGCCATATCCCCCACATAGGAAGAGAGATAATAAAGGCTTCCCTTTCTGATACAGAAAGTATTTTTAAGCTCACCGCCTATGGCAAGGGTCTGACCTTTATCACTGCATGATGTCATAACAGGCAATGGGGCATATCCTCTTGAACGCCTTATTATGTAAGGCTTGCCCTCAAATGTGTCCATGACAGTATCGTCTGAGCGTATCAAGATACGTCTGTTGTGGGATAATATCAGGTCGCAGAAGCCTGAAATCTCGCTGAGTGCGTCCTCGTCGCTTCGACAGATAGGTGCGCCACGGACGTTTCCGCTGGTCATAACAAGGCTGTCGGTCATTTCCACGCCGTCATCGTAATCAAAAAGGAGCAGGTGCAAAGGGGCATAGGGGAGCATTACTCCCACTGTAGGATTATCGGGTGCAACGCTTTCGCAAAGGCTTCCGCTAGTTTTTTTATCAAGAAGCACGATAGGCTTTTGCCAGCCTGTGAGAAGCTTTTCCTGCACTTCGCCAAAATCGCACTCACGCCTTGCGGCAGAAATATCCTTCAGCATAACGGCAAGTGGTTTTGCAGGGCGGTTTTTAAGCTCTCTGAGCCTTTTCACTGCGCTCTCGTTTTTTGCGTCACAGCAAAGGTGAAAACCGCCTATGCCTTTGACAGCGATTATCTTTCCTGCCATGACGGCTTCTCTTGTGGCTGTGATAGCCTCAGCGCCTTTCTTTTCACTGCCTATGATATAGACCTCCGGACCGCATTTGTTACAGCACACAGGCTGGGCGTCATAACGCCTTGTGGCAGGGTCGGTGTACTCCTCCTCGCAGTCTTTGCACATTGGAAAGTCAGCCATTGTGGTGCGAACTCTGTCATAAGGCATAGAGTCCATAATAGTGAGCCTTGGACCGCACTGAGTACAGTTTATAAAAGGGTGGAGATATCTTCTGTTTGTTTTATCGAAAAGCTCTCCCTTACATTTTTCGCACACAGCGATGTCAGGGGATACGAAAATATCACCTTTTTCCTTTTCGCTTTCGATTATCTCAAAGCTGTCAAAAGGCGGTTCGTCGGCATGGGCTGAAATTATCTCCATTATCACCGAACGCTCAGGGGGACGGCTTTCAAGGGCTTTTTTCAGCTCCTCCACAGCCTTTTCACTGCCCTGTGCGTGTATCTCAACATAAGAGCCTTTGTTTGCCACAGTGCCGCAAAGTCCAAGGTCTGACGCTTCACGGCTAACAAAAGGTCGGAAGCCCACGCCCTGAACGATACCATAAACACGAATCATCTCAGTTTTCATCAGATAAGCTCCCTGACGGTGTCCTTTATCTCGTCCTCTGCTTCACTGCTGAGAACGTCTATAAGCACGTCCTCAAACTCCTCGCCGTCCTGACCCTCATCTATGGCGGCATTTCTGAGCCTGCCTAACATTCTCACAGTATGCACTGTAGGTCTGCGACGAACGGAGTCCATGAGAATGTTCTCATAACCTCTGCCGTAAAACTGCTCCATATATCTCACCACGGCACTTGTCATGCTGATATCAGCCATGGGGTGTCTTTCCAGAAATCTAAGCAGGGGCAAAACTGCATTTATCCCCTCACCGCTTTCGTCAAGCTCCTCCATGCAGTTTTCAGCTTCATATTCAAACTCCTCTGAGCCGAGATATTCTTCAAGACGCTCTATAATTTCTTCTGTCATATCTTTTCACTCTCTCCCTGCAAAAGTCTGCCTGAAAGTCCGAAATGCGGAAAGTCTATAAACTCGCCGCTGAAATTTTTCATAACACGTCTGAGGGTCTTGTCTGCAATAACAACGTCATAGTTATCACCAACATTGTCGCAAAGGTCGCTTTCGTCTGCAAGGAAAAAATCACTCTGCTGCAAAAGCTCCTTTTTCTGCATAAAAAACGTTGCCGATGTGCAATGACACTTGCCGCTTTTTTCTGTGATAAGCTTTCTTACAGCGTCAGCCGCTGTTTGGTTATGTATCACAAGGACGTTTTTATCCGTAAAGTTATAAGCTTTTTGCACTATCTCCTCAGGCAGACAGCTTTGTGGATATTCTATCTCATAAGGCGTGCCGAACTTTTCTTTGAGATACTCCGCCGCCTTTATTGCCGCCGCTGAACAGACTATGTTCATCTCTGCCGCAGCCGCATTTTTCACATCATCAAGGGAGCTTCCCATGCCGTAGCATATAACATTCTCCCAACCCTTTGCCTTATATTCCGCCACTATCTTCTCGGGGCTTATGATACTAAGCTCCAAAGGCGTTGCACCTATAATGCCAAGCCTGCCTTTCTGAACAGGCTTGCTCTCAGTGGCAAAGGTCTTGAAAAGCTCTATCCACACCGGCTCTGAGCCACTGTCATAATAGTTCGTGCCTGTACACTCGGCTGTTATGCAAGGAAGTCCTGTTTTCTTCTCTGCCATTCGTTTCAACGCTCTCATATCTGTTGCGATGACAGCAGGCACAGGTGTGCCTATTATGGCGGTGAAAGCAGGTGATATCTGCTCACAGGCTTTGGAGAGCTTTTCGATAAGCCTGTCGTCACGTCCTAAAATTGCGTCCATATCACGAAGCCCCGCGCTGAAAACTGCGCTCTTTTTGGTAAACCACCTTGGCTCGTCAAAGCCACAGACGTTGCCTGCACAGCCGCCTGCGTCGCATATTACCATTAGTCCTCCAAGCTCGTAAAGCACTGCCGATGCACCTGATTGGTCAGGGGCAAAGGGTGACAAAAGCTTCAAAAGATTTTTCATTTATCCTCCGCTCCTTTCCAATCAAGCGCCTTTTCAAGGTCGCAAAACAGCTTTTTTACACCTGCATAGCCAAAAGGCTGGATCTCGTCATTGAAGTCTGCTCCTGCTATGTCAGGGTGATAATAGGCACAATCCTTGCCGATATAAACGTTCACCCTCTCGTCAGGCTCATAAAAGAGCATTGTTGGCGAGAGGTTTGAATATATTTTTGTTTCAGGGGAAAGCTGTGCTATCTTTTTCACAAAGCCGAAATTTCGCTCCCCCACAGTGCCGAATATCTCCGCCACCTTGAAGCCGTATCTTATAAGAGCCAATGCCATTTCTATAGGGTCGCAGTTGGAAAACTCGCCCACTGCAAAGCACAGCCCTTTATGCTTTTCTCTGAAATCATCTATAAGAGCCATTGTCTGCTCATAATACTCTTTATCGCAAAGCTCCGTTCCTATCGCCTGACCCAGCAGACGATACTGCGTAGATATCTTATCAGCCTGAAAAACTCTCGCAAGCTCTATAAAAGGTATGTTAAGCTCCTGCTCCATTTGCTGGGCGGCATATCTTGCTTCCGCATTGAGTACAAGAGAAAAATTTGCCTGCGACATCTGCTCATACTCCTCAAAGCTTTCGCACCTTGAA
>NZ_FR890704.1:24627-32937 GCF_000435935.1 Ruminococcus sp. CAG:57
AAAGCTCCCTTATGGTCTTTACGCCTGCGCCTTTGAGCAGGCTGTAAAGCTCGCAGTCCTCCTGCAAGGGTGAGAAATAACCGAGGATATTCACCTCGTCAGACTTTCTCTTGCGAGGTTTCAGCAGTGAATACACCGATTTTCGCACTGAAGCCATAGGGGGCAGACGCTTTTCCCTTGTAAGGGCATACATATAGCATGGCACAACAGGCACGCCTGCTCGGTCACTGGATTTTCTGCACACTCTGTCCATATCAGTGCCGAGGAGAGCGTCAACGCAGGTTATACATATCATCACCGCTGAGGGAGTGTAATCAAGGCTTTGACATACCTCCTCCACGGCTTTCGGTATCTTTGTAAGGTGCCTGCCTGTGACGATATCGGTATCGTCAAGAAGCAGGTAGAAAAATCTGTCGCCGTAGCCGCTTTCCGCACTGAGCATAGTGGTGTTTCGTCCACAGCAGGCAGGAGCTACAAGAAGCATAACCGAATTTGGCACTGCAAGTCCTGCTCTTTTTACACCAAAGCCCTGCGCTCCCGGTGAATTGAATGCCAATGTTGCAGGAGAACTGTAGATAAGGTGCTTTGCCGAAAGAAGCTCGTCGGGGATATTATCTTTTCCCTTTTGGGCAAGCTCCGCCGCTGTTATGTAAAACGCTTTAGTCATCGTCGTCCTCCTGCATAAGGGTCTGGGCAAGCTTCAAAAAGCATTTTGCCGCCTGACAATCAGGCTCGCCCTCTATGACGGTCATGCCCTTATCCTCACATCTGATGATATCGTCGCTTCTTGGTATATCCGCAACGATATCAAGCCCAGCGCTTTCTGCAAAGGCTCTGACCTTTTCTTCCTCGCCCTCAACGTTTCGCCTGTTCATGACGATACCACGGACTTTTGCATAGCTTCTGTCGGCAAAGTTTTTCACCGCACTGTTTATATTATTTGCGGCATACAATGCCATTTTCTCGCCTGAGGTGACGATAAGCACCTTTGAAGCGTAGCCCTCTCTGATAGGTGCGGCGAAACCTCCGCACACAACGTCGCCGAGGACGTCATAAAGCACAACGTCAGGCTTATATTTTTCAAAAAGCTTTAAGTCTTCAAGCAGGCTGAACGTGGTGATTATACCTCTGCCTGCACAGCCAAGTCCGGGGGTAGGACCGCCTGTTTCTATACAAAGCACTCCGCCATAGCCCTCTTTTGATATCTCCTCTATGCTCTCAGGCTCATCGTCATGCTCTCTGAGATAATTCATCACAGGCATAACAGGCTCGCCCCCAAGAAGATTTATGGTGGAGTCAGCCTTTGGGTCACAGCCTATTTGTATAACTCTTTTCCCAAGACTTGCAAATGCGGCGGCAAGGTTTCCCGTAACTGTGGATTTTCCTATTCCGCCCTTTCCGTAAACGGCTATTTTTATCATAAAAGTATCCGTGCGAAAGCACGTTCCTCCTTTTTATAGGTTAAGTATTTTGCTTACATCTTTATCTATCAGATCGGGGATATCTTTAAGAAAACATCTTCCCGAAAAAGCAACGTGTGGCAGTGAAACAAAGCTTGCCCCTTTGCATATAGGTCCGAAAAGCGGGTCTGCTATGACGGTCTTATGCTGTGAAAAAAGCTTTTCAAGCTCTGCTTCTTCCTCACAGAAAATGTCCGTCCCTGACAGCACCTCGCTGTTTCTTATGCCAACTGTCGCCACAGTTTTTGCGCCAAGTTCAGCACCTAGGGAAGAAGCAAAAACGCTTTCCCCTGCAACTATCCTATGAGCATTCTCTACAGATTTTTCACCGCAGGAATTTATACAAACGCCCTCTGACACTGCTCTTTTCATGTCAGCGGAAAGCTTTTTGGAAAAGCTTTTCCCCACAGGCACGCCCACTACATATGGCACTCCATAGGTATCAAAAAGATACTTTGCCGCAGCTATCCCGTCTGAGGATATAACAAGGCTTACAGCCGCCTGTGGTGCAGTAGAAATCTCATTAAGACCGCTGTCCATAGCAAAACAGCTTTGCACTGAAAAACCGTTATCCAAAAGCCACTTTTTTATGGAGCTTACGCTTGTGTTCACTGAAAAGTCAAGAGGCGTTGCACCAATAATATTCACTGAATTTGCCTGCTTTTCTTTTCCCTCACGGCAGAATAGCTTTGCAATATTCAAGAAAGCTCCCTCTGCTCCTTGAAGATAGGAATGAGTGCCGTTGGTATCAACGAAAAATGTGGTCAGACCCGTTTGGCACTCTATCTCCTCAGAGGCTGAACAGTAGTCAAAGCCTGTCATTGCAGGCATTGGCGAACCGCAAATGGCTATGAATTTGGGTGAAAGCTCACCTGCCGCTTTCGCCACATCACGAATGAACTTGCCGTCATTGCCCATAACGGCGTCCGCTTCTGTTAGTGCAGAAATATATATCATGCTTTTGCGGTCATACCAGCGTGGCTCGTCATGAGTGGCGTAGGTGGAGTTACAGCCCGAAGCGTCATGGACGACGGTCATTCCACCAAGCTCATAAAGCGCCGAGCATACTCCCGAAGTATCCGCCGCATATATGGATATCACTTTTGCATTCATAGACAGCTTTCACACCCCCAGCCCTTGTGTTGTATCACCTTACGTCTGTCCTTTTTGTTTACTGCACCCTCAGCCATAAGCTCTGCAAGCCTTTTTATGCCCTTGAAGCCGTATCCACCGCCCCCTGCGACTATATCAACAAAGTTATCAGTCTGGCAGAAAAACGCTGCTTTCTGACCTACTGCAAGATATTTTTCTTCGCAATGTGAAAACTCCATTTTCACATTCACAGTAGGGAGAATTTCAAGGTCGTGGCAATGGGCTTTCAGCCACTCAAAATCTGCCCTTTCCTCCTCTGAAAAGCTGTCGGCGTAGCAACGCTTCACATTGAAGCCTTTCTCTGCAAGAAGTCTGCAAAAGCCAAGGGGTCTTGGCAGAGCGGTATAATCCACGGCTATAGGCATATTTTCCACTATCTCAAGGGCATTTGCAAGAGCCTTGTCGGCACTTTCCCTATCAGCCGCAAGGTCAGGCATCTTCACACCAAGCTGGGTGCAAAGCCTGCTGTAATTTTCCTCTATCTCATCATAGCCATAGCACAAGGGCAGATACAAATGCTTTGTGCCAAGTCGCTTTTCAAGTTCCTCTCCTGACGGCTTTGCCGTGGGTATATAGGTGATATTCAAAGAGCTTTCCGCCATGGAGAGATACTCCTCATAGGTCTTGCACTTTGTTATGTCAAGAAGCTCAAAGCCTGCTGAGTTTATTATTTTTACAAGTTCGGAGGCTTCGTCTGTGGCTCTGTCACAGCCTATTATTGCCGCCGTTTTAGGCTTCTTTTCGCACTTTTCAAGTGGCTCGTAAAGCTGTTTTCTCATAAGGCTGTCAGGAGAGATAGACTTTCTCATGGTTGGCGTCATGTAACAATCTATAAAATGCACCTGCGGAAACAATGCCGAAAGTTCGTCTATTATCATTTTGAAGTCACAGCCTGCAAAAAGGTGAACACAGCTTAGAAAAATCAAAACGCATTTTGGCTTTTCCTCAAGCCTGTTTATTATATCACTCACTCCGTCGATAACGTCCTGCTCCATTGTGCCGTCATACAGATCCTGCTCAGAAACAGTCACCCATGACATTCTGTCCATGGCATTCATCTCTGCCGCAGTGAGGATAACGCCCCTTAAACAGCCCTGTGCGCAGACAAATATCTGACGTGACTCAGGGATAAGCATACCGGTATGGACGATATTCCACACGCCCCTTGTTGGGGGATTATATTCAAGACCGCTTTCAAAAGGCGCAGGAAAAGCCGCCTTCGTTATATTTATGCCGCTCTCTTTTGTCATTTTTCTTCTCCCATACCGCACAGCTCGGCTATCTTATCCGCCAATGCTCTATACTGCTCTGCCGCAGTGCTGTCAGGAAAAGCTTCCATGACAGTTTTGTGCATATCCTCAGCTTCGCTCACAAGGTCGCTTCGGTCTATCTCGGCTATCACAGAGCTGTGAAAATCAGCCGCAAGTTCTGCCGCTTTTTCCTCCTCGTTTTTTACGTTGCGTTTATTGAGGATAAAACCGCCAAGTGAAGCATATCCACGGCTTTTGAAATTTTCCACCGCCATTGCGATGTTTGCGGCGGCATATACAGACATACTCTCGCCTGATGTGATGATAAACACCTTATCGGCATAGCCCTTTCGCATTGGCATTGAAAAACCTCCGCACACCACGTCTCCGAGAACGTCATAGATAACAACGTCAGGCTGATATTTTTCATATGCGCCCTTTTTTTCAAGCTCCTCCAAAGCGGCGATTATACCTCTGCCTGCACAGCCAAGTCCCGGCACTGGACCGCCTGCTTCAACGCACACAACACCGTTATAGCCTACCCTTACCATATCTTCAAGGTCAAAGCTTTCGCCTTTTCGCACAAGGTCAAGAACGGTGGGTATCCGCTCTCCCCCATGGAGAAATATGGTGGAGTCAGCCTTAGGGTCACAGCCTATCTGCATGACTTTCAGCCCTTTTTGTGCAAGTGCAACACTGACATTTGATGCCGCCGTTGACTTTCCTATTCCGCCTTTTCCGTAAAAAGCAAGCTTTATCATTATCTGTGATCTCCTCTTGATATCTTTATTTTATAGCCTATGGACTCCATTCGTCTTTCAAGGCAAGCCCTGCACTGTGCAGACTCGTCACCTGTGCATATCTTGTTGTCATAGAGCATATATTTTTTTCTCACTGCCACAGGGGACAGATTTGGCATTATAACGTTCGCACCTGACAGCACCCCTTGTTCTCTCCCTTTGGGGTTTATAGTACCAAGGGCTGTGGTGGCAGGCAAAAGAACGTCAGGGAGCATTATCCTGCAAATGCTCAGCAGAAAGAGAGTAAGCTCATATGAGCCTTGTGGACAGCTTCTGAAAGGCGTGTCTTTATGTGGGAGAAAAGGTCCAATGCCTATCATTTCGGGCTTGAAATCGCACATAAACTCCATATCCTCAGCAAGACACTCCGCCGTCTGATACGGCGAGCCTATCATCATTCCACAGCCTGTCTGATAGCCTATCTCTTTTATATCTGAAAGACACTCCATTCGGTTTTTCCAAGACATTTCGGCTGGGTGGAGCTTTTTGTAATGCTCCTCGTCGGCAGTTTCGTGCCTGAGAAGATACCGATCTGCACCTGCATTGAAAAGGGCTTCATAGTCCTCACGGCTTTTCTCACCTAGGGATAATGTTACCGCACAATCAGGGTGGCGCTTTTTTATCTCTCTGACGATACCGCAGAGCATTTCTCTGTCATAGAAAGCGTCCTCACCGCTTTGAAGCACAAAGGTACGGAAGCCATAGCCGTAGCCCTCGTCACAGCACTGCAAGATCTCCTCAGCGGTGAGCCTGTATCTGCTCACGTTGCCGTTTGAGCGCCTTATTCCGCAGTAAAGGCAGTCGTTTTTGCAGATGTTTGAAAACTCCACTATGCCCCTTATGTAGATATCCTTGCCGAACATTTCCTGCGAAATGCCCCTTGCAAGCTCTGCGGCATAGGCTCTGTCGCTCTCGTCATATTCTTTTATAAGCTTCACCCATTCTCCATGGGAAAGCTTTTTCTCGCAGTTTAGTTTATCAATAAGTTCTCTGACCGCCATTGTGATCTTCAAGCTCCTTTACAAGATGCGGAAACACTTCTATGCTCCGTTTGAGAATACCTTTCATATAGGCAATTGCAATGCCGTAATTTGTGATCGGCACACCTGCGTCACAAGCACATTTCATTCTGTAGGTAAGCTCTTTTGAGCCGAGCATACAGCCGCCACAGTGTATACAAAGTGCAAAGTCTGAAAGCTCCTCCGGAAAGCCGTGACCTGATGACAGCACTATCTCAAGATTCTTGCCTGTATATTCTTTCAGCCAGTTCGGAAGCTTCACAGAGCCTATATCACCGCACTGTCTGTGATGTGTACATCCCTCTGAAATAAGCACCTTGTCACCGTCTTTAAGATCGTCGATAGCTTTCACGCCCTTTACAGCGGCATCAAGAAAGCCCTTATATCTAGCCATAAGGATAGAAAACGAGGTGAGAGGGATATCCTCGGGAGTATCCTTTGAAACTCTTGCGAAAGCCTGACTATCCGTTATAACAAGTGCAGGCTTCTCTATCCTGCCAAGCACTCCTGAAAGCTCAGTTTCTCTTACCACCACTGCACAGGCGTTTGCTTCAAGAACATCTCTTATGGCCTGCTGTTGCGGCAGGATAAGCCTGCCCTTTGGTGCGGCGCTGTCGATAGGGGTGACAAGCACCACCATATCGTCTGGCTTTATAAGGTCGCCCACAAGCTTCATTGTCATTGTGTCTGTTTCAGTGAGCTTTGCAACGGCGTTTTTAAGCTCCTCTATGCCTGTTTTCTCTTTTGCGCTGACGTACACTGCGCCCTCCTCTTTTGGGATATCAGTGAGCAGGTCGGCTTTGTTTTTGGCTATAATAAAGGGTATGTTTTTCTCTTTGAATATTGAGATAAGCTGTTTTTCGCAGTCGCCAAGGGGCAAGGTGCAGTCTGTTACAAGAACGGCGCAGTCTGTTCGATTTAGGATCTGCTTAGTTTTCTTCACACGAAGCTCTCCAAGCTCGCCCTCGTCGTCAAAGCCTGGGGTATCTATTATCACAACAGGGCCAAGGGGCAAAAGCTCCATTGCCTTTGTAACAGGGTCGGTGGTAGTGCCTTTCGTATCGGATACCACTGCAAGATCCTGATTTGTTACTGCATTCACAACGCTTGATTTTCCTGCGTTTCGTCTGCCGAAAAATCCTATATGTATACGTTCTCCGCTTGGTGCGTCATTAAGTCCCATTGCAAAAGCTCCTCTCAAAAAAATAAGCCATACCCCTATGGATACAGCTTTTCTATAGCAAAACAAGACCACACGATAGTGCAGCTTTCTGCTTGATGTGTATTCTTTCGCCTTAAAGGAGAAAACTCGTTTTTGGCGTCAGGGTCACAAATATTTATTAGATTTTTACTGTGGCGAATAAAGGGTCTTGGCGGTCACGCCCTCAAGCCTGCCTATCTTGCCTGCAAGAGAATTTATAACGTCCTGCGGAGCGTCAACTGCCACACTTATTATGTTCATGCCACGTTCTCGGTATGGCAGACCCATTCGTCCTATTATATACTCGGCATGCTCATGAAGAATTGCGTTTATCTCCTGCGCAGAGCCGTTATCGTGTGCGATTATTGCAAGTATTGCCACACGGGTATCCATAAAACACCCCCGTAATATAAAAGTGTACTTTGTCTTACTTTATGATAGCACGATTTGTTGGCGTTGTCAATTGAAAGTTATCTATTTGAATAAATTTTTTAGATAACAATCAAATAAAATATATGACATATACTATTGACAAGTAAAGTTAGCCATGGTAAACTTATTTTGTGAAGTACTTTTAGATGAAACATAAGAATAAAATATAGCTATGGAGGAAAAAACAATGACTCTTGATAAGCTTAAAACGGGTGAGTCTGCCGTGATAAAAGCGGTAGGCGGCGAGGGTGCGCTTAGGCTGCGTTTTCTCGACATGGGACTTATACCAAAAACAAAAGTGAAAATGCTAAAGCGTGCGCCAATGGGCGACCCTCTTGATATAGTGCTGAGAGGCTACGAGCTGACGCTCAGGATAGAGGACGCAAAGAACATAGAGATAGAAAAAACAGAGGAGAATGACCATATATGAGATTTGCCCTTGCAGGAAATCAGAACTGTGGAAAGACCACGCTTTTTAACGCCCTAACAGGGTCTAATCAGCACGTTGGAAACTTTCCCGGTGTAACGGTCGAGCAGAAGGTCGGCGACATAAAGGGGCAGAAAAACTGCACTGTGGTGGATCTGCCGGGAATATACTCACTGCGTCCTTACACGCAGGAGGAGATCGTCACCCGTGACTACATAATAAATGAAAAGCCTGACGGCATTATAAACATTGTTGACGCCACCAATATAGAGCGAAATCTGTATCTCACTTTACAGCTTCTTGAACTGCGTGTGCCAATGGTGCTTGCCTTAAACATGATGGACGAGGTAAGAGCCAACGGTGGAACGATAGACGTAAAAATGATGAGCGACGCACTTGGCATACCTGTTATACCGGTAAGTGCGGCAAAGGGCGAGGGTATCTCAGACCTTATCGACAAGGCTGTAGAAACTGCCCGAAACAAGACAAAGCCTGTTGTCACAGACTTTTGCTCAGACGATTCCGCTGTGCACAGATGTATACACGCAGTGGTTCACCTTATCATGGAT
>NZ_FR890704.1:32988-40133 GCF_000435935.1 Ruminococcus sp. CAG:57
TACCGCCGAGATTTTGTGCTTCAAAGCTTATTGAGGGTGATAAGAATATCGAGGATCAGCTTGAGCTTAATCAAAACGAGCTGGAGCTTCTCGAACACTGCATAGTGGAAATGGAGGACGAATCAAAGCTTGACAGAAATGCGGCGCTTGCAGATATGCGATACGACTTTATCGAGAAAGTCGTTGCCATAAGCGTTGTGAAATGCCACGAGAGCCGAGAACACAAGCGGAGCGTAAAAATAGACCGCATTTTAACGGGAAAATATACTGCACTGCCTGTATTTTTCGGCATAATGTTTCTTGTATTTTTCCTCACATTCAATGTTATCGGCTCGACATTATCCGATTGGCTTTCCCTTGGTATAGACAAGCTCACCGACCTAGCAGACAAAGGGCTTACAGCCTACGGCATAAACCCTGTTGTGCACAGCCTGATAATAGACGGAGTTTTTGCAGGCGTTGGAAGCGTTCTAAGCTTTCTGCCTATAATAGTGACGCTGTTCTTTTTCCTTTCCATACTGGAGGACACGGGCTACATGGCACGAGTGGCATTCGTAATGGACAAGCTTCTTAGAAAGATCGGTCTTTCGGGACGAAGCTTTGTGCCTATGCTCATAGGCTTCGGCTGTTCAGTGCCTGCCATAATGGCGACGAGAACGCTTGTATCAGACCGTGACAGAAAAATGACCATACTTCTTACCCCTTACATGAGCTGTTCGGCAAAGATACCTATTTACGCAGTTTTCTGTGCAGCGTTTTTCAAAAAATATCAGGCGCTTGTGATGATAGGCTTATACATAACAGGCATAGTGCTTGGGATAATAGTTGCACTGATACTGAAAAATACAGCTTTCCGTGGCAAGCCTGTGCCGTTTGTAATGGAGCTTCCAAACTATCGTCTTCCTTCGGCAAAAAGCGTAGGACTTCTTCTTTGGGACAAGGCAAAGGACTTTATACAAAGAGCTTTCACAGTTATATTCTTTGCGACTATCATAATATGGTTTTTGGAGACCTTTGACGCAAAGCTCAACGTTGTAAAAGACTCCTCTGACAGCCTGCTCGCTCTTATCGGTCAGGCTATATCGCCAATATTCAAGCCTTTGGGCTTTGCAGATTGGAGAGTGACCACCTCGCTTATTTCGGGCTTCACTGCAAAAGAGGCGGTAGTAAGCACAATGGCGGTACTGATGAACACAAGCACTGCAAACCTTGGCACTGCTCTTTCGGGAGCATTCTCCACCCTTTCCGCACTGAGCTTTCTCGTATTCACCCTGCTTTACACCCCATGTGTTGCGGCGGTGGCGACCATAAAGAGAGAGCTTGATTCAAGGATACAGACAGTAGGCGTTGTGATAATGCAGTGCATGGTGGCATGGCTTTGCGGCTGTGCGGTATATCAGATAGGAGCGTTATTATGAATACAGCCGACTGGATAGTGGTGATACTTCTGCTTTTATGGGTAGTGACGGCGGCAATAAGTATATCAAAGCAAAAGAAAAAAGGTAAATGCTGTGGCTGTTGCTCACACTGTCACAGCAGATGCGGCAAAAAATAAGGCATAAAAATAGCGGAGAACTGCAAAAAGAATGCGTTCTCCGCCATTTTATTAATATACAAGCAACACTAAGAAAATCAAAAATTTACAATACATCTGACTTTTTTCGTTAATACACCTGACAAATAAGCAAAAATGTGATATAATATAGCTTAGGGCGAAGTTATCTACCCTGTTTTTTTGAGATATAGTTAGCTTAGCCTAACTTTGTAAAGAAAACCAGCTTAGAAAGGTCGGTATTATGAAGAAACAATTTTTTAGCAATGAGAAAGACGGTTTTTATGGTACATATTATGAAAACCCAAAGGGTGCAAACTGCGCAATGATAGGTCTGTTCGGCGACGATCCTAATGACTTTATGGCAAAGTGCGGAGCAAAATGGCTTCACAAAAATGGCGTGAACGTTATGTGTATGTCACCTGACGTGAAGAACTACGGCCATGTGAACTTCCCGCTTGAAAGGATAGAGACCTCTATAAAGTGGCTCAAAAGCCATGGAAACAAGAAGATAGGCATAATGGGAATGAGTACGGCAGGAATGGATTCCCTTGTGGCAGCTTCTTATTTTCCTGACATAACACTCACTTTCGGTCTTACGCCAAGCGACTTTGTATGGCAGGGCTTTGAGCAGGGCGAAAAAGACGGCTGCAAGGAATGGCCTATCCCTGACGCTTCTACACTTTCATGGCAGGGCAAGCCGCTTGCCTATATGCCGTTCGTTTATGCCCACCCTGAATACTATCACAAAATAGAAGAAGAAACCAAAGGCTCGGGAGATATAACACGAAGCACGCACCTTTTTATCGACTCTGAAAAGGCAAGAGAACATACAGAGGAAGAAATGATAAAGGTTGAGAACATCAAGGGCAAGCTTATAATGGTGGGTGCTGACGACGACAGCTTCTGGGAGGCAGGAAAATACGTCCGCCGCATGGATAAGCGCTTGAAAGAACGCCCTCACGAGTGCGATTACGAAGCCCTGACTTACGAGCATGGAACGCACTTTGTGCTTCCTGAGACAATGCTCAGAAAAGCACTTCCTGTGGGACTTAAATTCGTAATGAAATTTATTTTCAAGGCTGCAAAGGACTATCCTAAGGAGTGCGAGCAGACAAGAAAGGATATCGACAGACGACTTTCTGCGGCTTTAAAACAGTGGGTAGCTGAATAAAAAAAGACCGACTTCCAGCGAAAAAAGCTGAAAGTCGGTCTGTCATTTTTTGTAACAGCATAATTGCTTTCAAAAAGAAGATTTTTGTGAATTTTGTGAGTTTTCTATTGACATCAGAGTGTGGATATGGTAAAATTAACGGTATGTGAATATTTTCTAATAGCAGTCACATATCAAAGCAAAAAACAATTATTTTATATAGATAGTGGTGGGTCATCGGGACCCTGACGAAGGAGCAAGCCATGTTTACAAGCGATACAGCGAAATATAAAATAATAGGTATCTGCACTTCATGCGTACAATCTGACTATGTGAGAGATATAGTATCTTCCATAAGCCGAAAGGGTGTAAAAGAGGGCTACAAGGTGCTTCTTTTTAACACCTTTTGCGACCTTTATCACAACATTTCCTACAACCATGGTGAAGCAAGCATTTTTGATCTTATAAATTATGACATTCTTGACGTACTTATAATAATGCCCGAGGCAATAAAAAGAGACAGCATTTCCAACGAGATAAGCAAGCGTGCCCATGAACACGGTGTTCCTGTCATATGCGTTGACAGTACAATGGATAATTGCTGCAGTGTGACATTCAATTACTCTGACGTTTTTGAAAAGATAGTTCGCCATGTGATCGAATTTCACGGCTGCAGAAGAGTTAATTTCATTGCTGGCGTAAAGGGCAATGCTTTCTCAGAAGAGCGTATAGAAGCATACAAAAAGGTGCTTGCGGAAAACGGCATAGAATTTGAGCCTGAGCGTCTTGGCTATGGTGACTTCTGGGATATGCCAACAAAAGGAGTATTGGAGAAATTTTTAGAAAGCAGTTTGGAATTTCCGCAGGCGATAATATGTGCAAACGACGCTATGGCGATAGCAGCTTGCAGCATACTGAGAGAACGCGGCATAAAAGTGCCTGAAGACGTTATTGTAACGGGCTTTGACGGCATCGAACTTGAACAGTATAACAGCCCTCGTCTTACAACGGCGGCTGTAGACAATGATGTGCTTGGCGAAAAGATAATAAACGCCATAGACCATATGATGAACGGAGTGCCTCTTCCTGAAAAAATAGAGGTCAGCTACACCATGAGGATATCCCAGTCATGCGGTTGTAAGAAAATAGACCCGAGAGAAGTAGGCGACAAGATCCTTGAGCTTTACCACAGAATGAACAATTCTGATGGTCACGAACAGCATATGTTCTCTTATCTTGCAAAATCAGTGGAATGTCACACCGTAGAAGAAATGGCAAAGGTAATGGCACGTTCGGGAGATTATTATAGCTGGGTATGCACAAACTCTGATTTTCTGTCAAACACGAGGCAGAGAGAACGCTTTAATAACAGCTTTACAAAGCAGATGAGAGTTTTCATGCAGACTTTTGACAACAAATACAAGACCGGTGAAGTTTTTGACACCAAGGATCTTTTGCCTGATATGGAGCAAGTCCTTGGACGCCATAACTGCTTAATGTTCTCGCCGCTTCATTTTCAGGACGAGGTCATAGGCTATGCGGCAAATTCATTTAGTCCTATATATTTTCTTTTCCAGAACACAAGACGTTTTATAAACAACACCAATCAGATAATGGAGAGCTTTAAAAACCGCCAGCGGCTTGAAAGGGCAAATGCGGAGCTTGCAAGGATACATATGCTTGACCCCATGACGGGGATATATAACCGCAGGGGCTTTTACAAGAACGTAAAAAAGCTTATTTCAAAGGCTGAGAAACAGGGCGTAGGCGTATGGGTATTCTCTATTGACATGGACAACCTTAAAAAGATAAATGACCTCTATGGTCACAACGAGGGTGACAAGGCGATAAAGGCAGTGGCGTCGCTGATGACAAAATGCACTGCAGAAGGTGGGATATGCTCACGCTTCGGCGGTGATGAATTTGTAGCTGTTATCGCTGAAACAGACGGTGCGGACAGCTTTTACGAAAAGGTATCCCGCAGCATTGCAGAGTACAATCGCAGAAGCAAGTCGCCATATGATGTGTCGATAAGCTGTGGCTACAAGGCGGGAAAGCCGAAAACGTTGAAAGAGATCGACGATCTTATGAAAGCGTCAGATCGTGAGATGTACACGCAAAAGCGTAAACATCATAGTCGGCGGGACTAACAGACATAACCAGAGGGCGGATAGTTTGAAAACTTCCGCCCTTGTTTTTATGCTATTTGAGTATGCCAACTCCCTCAAGAAAGATATTCAGGAAAGCGAACGTTATTCCGACTGCAAGTGCGTCGATACTTGTTGCTATGGCGAGCCAACTTTTTTTGTCAAATAAACATTTGACAAAATTGCAAAACTGTGATATAATAACGATTGTAATGTGTTTCCGTAGCTCAGCTGGATAGAGCGACCGCCTCCTAAGCGGTAGGTCGGGTGTTCGAATCACCTCGGGAACGCCATAATGTGGAGACAAAAAAGATGTCTCCTGCGAAAAGCCCGAATATATCGGGCTTTTTTGCTACCCAAATGTAAACAAAAACGAATGAAGGCGAAATGGGGTCTGTTTATGACCGAACAGAAAAAGAATACTATCATAACAAGCGGCATCGCTGTACTTGCCGTGATACTGGCATATTGCTTCCGAATTGTGGGCAGGGGCAGCTTTTACCCGATGCTGTTTTCCTATCTGCGCAGCTTTATCTATATCGGTCTGTTCGCCGCCTGGGGGCTCTCCGTCCGTCAGCGGATCGTGCAAAAGCAGGTGTGCAGGTTTATGACGGTCACCGCAGTACTGCTCATCATATGGATGGTAGTCCGTTCGGCAAAGTATTTTATATTCTGGCAGCCGGATGCCGTCCGTTACCTGTGGTATCTGTTCTATCTGCCCATGCTGTTTGTGCCTATGCTGGCGCTGCTGATCGCCATGTCATTGGGAAAGCCGGACGAATACAAATTCCCCAAGGGAATGTCGATTCTGTGGATCATCTCCGGCACATTGCTTCTGCTCGTGCTCACAAATGACCTGCACCAATTCGTATTTACCTTTCCGAAGGACGCCGCCGTGTGGACAGACAAAAACAACGGCTACTCGATAGGCTACTTCATTATTGTAGGCTGGCAGGTGCTGTGTGCCTTTGCCGCACTCGTAATTATGTTTTTCAAATGCCGTGTGCAAAAAGGAAGACTCCACTTTCTGCCCATTGTTCCTATGCTGCTGACGATCGTTTACAGCGTGCTTTACTATGCAGGTGCGGATTGGCTGCTCCACTTGTTCGGCGATATTGCCGCATTCCAAAGTGTGATGTATATTCTGACCTTTGAGCTTTGCATCGCCTGCGGATATATACATTCAAACAGCCGTTATGTGGACTTGTTTGCCTCCTCTGTCGGCACATCGGCAGAGATCACCGACAAGGACTTTACCGTTCGGTATGCAGCTGTAAACACTGCGCCTATTTCAAAGGAAACGATGAAAAAAGCCGAGCAAAGCCCGGTCACGATGGGCGGCTTGACCGTTCACACCATGCCCATTGATGGCGGCTATGCCGTATGGACAGAGGATGTGTCGGCTTTGCGTGACATCAAGGAGGACTCTGAGCTTCTTGCAGACGAGCTTGCCGACAGGAACGAAATACTCCGTTATGAATACAAGCGTGAAGCCAAGCGCCGCAAGGTGGAGGAGCAAAACCGCCTGTATGATCTCCTGCGTTCCGCTACGCAGACGCAGATCGACCGCATTGCAGAGCTCACTAAGGAATACCGCCGAATCTCAAGCACCGATCCCGACAGTGCCAAAACGCTCCTTGCCGAGATTGCCGTGCTGTGCAGCTATATTAAACGCCGCAAGCATCTGACGCTCCTTACCGACCGAGATATTAAAATAGCGGAAACGGAACTCCACCGTGCCTTCAATGAGTCCCTCCAAACGCTGAAGCTGTTGGGCGTCCGCAGCTCGCTCTATGTGGACGAATCTCTTTCCATGCTCTCCGGCAAAACGGCGACTGCTGTATTTGATTTTTATGAATCGGTTATTGAAGCCGACATTTTGAATTTAACAGGCATACAGGTAAGCCTCATAAAGGCAAACGGCTTGCGCTTGTCACTGAATGTGTGCTGCAAAGCCGACCTTTCCGCTTTGGTAAACGGAGACAGTATCCGCTGTGAAAAAGAGGATGACGAGGAATACCAGCACCTTGTATTTGAAGCGAAAGAAGGTGACAGAAAATGAGTGCATTTTCTTCCCTTTCCGAATTTTGGCAGACCATGCTGCCGTTTATCATGCTTGTGGAGATCGTCCTTGAAATCGGGCTGTTTATGTATCAGCTTCTTCGCAGCAATAAGCCGGTGCGCAGCCTGCTGAGTCTGGCGGTCATGGCGGTGATGATCCCGCTGCTATTCTCCGTTTCTCAGGCAGATCCCGATAATATCGGGGACGCATTTCTGCTGGACGCACCGTGGC
>NZ_FR890705.1:0-3287 GCF_000435935.1 Ruminococcus sp. CAG:57
ACGTCCCTGGTCAGGGTCAAGGGGTGAAACCCATTGTGGGGGTCTGGGGGCAAAGCCCCTAGCGGAGCTTGAGGCAGAGCCTCAATAGGCGTAAGCCTACTAAGCGGTGCAGAACAAATCCAAAAAGCACATAGAACCCAAACATCAAATAAAACCAACATCGAAGCATAAACCTGCACCGCTTTTCTATCCCTTAGCACAACGTAAATCCGCAAAGAGCGAAGCGATTTTGCGGCACAGCAAACTCGCCCGAATAATCCGTAGGGGCGAACATCGTTCGCCCGCATGGTATGCAACCAGTACCATGTAAACAAAATACCCCCAATAACTTAAATCAAAAAAAATTTTCAAACCCCCCTTGACAAAACATGAATATATGATATAATAAACATATGAACAGTTATTCATATGATGAATTGAAATAACCCATATCGAATATACTAAAACAATAATGAGAAAAGGAGAGCGAAAATAAATGAGTGAGAATACAGTAAAGCATGAGCATAAACAGTGCGGAGGAAAGAATATAGAGAAAATGGAGGAAATAGGGAAAACAATGCCTGTCGAGGAGGAGATATATGACGTGGCAGAGCTTTTCAAAGTCCTTGGCGACCAAACAAGAGTGAAAATACTCTTTACCCTTATAAAGGATGAAATGTGCGTGTGCGATATCGCAGAGCTGTTGGAAATGTCACAGTCAGCTATCTCGCATCAGCTCAGAGTGCTTAAGCAGGCCAGACTTGTGAAGTATAGACGTGAGGGAAAAACAGTCTATTATTCAGTTTCCGATGAACACGTCGCTGTCATACTCAATATGGGTATCGAGCATATCAGCGAGTAAAGAAAGTGATCTGTTTTTTGTAGTATAGGAGAATGTGAAATGAGTAAAATGACTTTGCTTCTTAAGGAACTCGATTGTCCGCATTGTGCGGAAAAGATCGAGAAACGTGTGGGCGAGCTTTCAGGCGTTAAAAGCTCTAACCTTGACTTTATCAATAAAAAGCTCACAGTTGATTTTGACGGCGATAAAAACGCCCTCTTTACCGAGATAGAAAATGTCGTCCATAAGCTTGAACCTGACGTTAGCGTGAAAGAGCTTGGCGATTGTGCTGAGAAAACTCTCTATCTGAAGCTGGAGGATCTCGATTGCCCTAACTGCGGTGAAAAGATAGCAAACCGTGTGGGTGAGCTTGCAGGCGTTATTTCATCAAACGTTGATTTTATCAGCAAAAAGCTAACTGTCAAAACAGACGGTTCTAATCCTGACCTGCGTATCATGATAGAAGATACCGTCCATCAGCTTGAGCCTGACGTTACTGTTAAGGATTATGGTGTCCAGACAGCAGAGGAGGAGCCTGTGAATGACCATAATGGCGAGATAGTCAAGCTTTCTGTGGCTATCGTGTTCTTTATCGCATCAATGCTCTTGGATAAGCTTGGAAACGGCACTGTGTGTGAGTATCTCAGTGCAGGCCTTGCAATAGTTGCTTACCTTATCGCAGGTCTTGACGTTGTCATCGCCGCCGTAAGAAACCTTGTTAAAGGCGAGGCTTTTGACGAATCTCTGCTCATGACTATCGCAACAGTTGGCGCATTTGCACTTAAAGACTTCCGTGAGGGTGCAGCCGTTATGCTGTTCTTCCAGGTGGGCGAGCTTTTCCAGACTGTCGCAGTAGAGAAGTCAAGAAAATCTATCACAAAGCTTATGGAGCTTAAGCCTGAGTCTGTAACAGTTGTAAGAAACGGCAAAACATACGAGCTTCCTCCTGAGGATATCCTCAAAGACGAGATGATTGCAGTAAAAACAGGCGAGAGAATACCTCTTGACGGTATCGTAACAGAAGGAGAATCAGAGCTTGATACATCAGCACTTACTGGTGAGTTTCTTCCGGTCGAGGTCAAAGCAGGGGACAGCGTCCTCAGCGGCTCAACAAACCTGAGAGGACTTCTCAAAGTTCGGGTCACAAATACCTTCCACGAGTCTGCGGTGTCGAAAATTCTCGATATGGTGCAAAACTCCAGCGAAAGAAAAGCCAAGACCGAAAAGTTCATCACACGTTTTGCAAGAGTTTATACCCCTGCGGTAGTAATTGCTGCACTTGCACTCGTGTTTATACCAAGCTTCATTCTGGGCTTTGACCAGTTCTCAAAATGGCTCTATAGAGGACTTCTGTTCCTTGTAATATCCTGCCCATGCGCACTTGTTATCTCAGTGCCTCTCTCGTTCTTCGCAGGAATAGGCGGAGCTTCTAAAAAGGGTATCCTTATCAAAGGCGCAAAAAATCTCGAAACAATGGCGAAGTGCAAAACTCTCGCAGTTGATAAAACGGGTACGCTCACAAAGGGCAAGTTCACTGTCCTCAGCGTAAACCCACAGGGCGTTTCACAGGATATCCTCCTTGAAGCCGCCGCATATGCAGAAAGTATGTCAACTCACCCTATCGGTATCTCCATAGTGCAGAGATACGGCAAGGAAATAGACGGTGCAAGACTTTCAGATGTTGAAGAGATTGCAGGAAACGGTGTAAGAGCAAAGCTTGACGGCAAGGAGATACTTTGCGGAAAGAAAGCGCTTCTTGAAACAAACGGCATTGCCGCACAAAGCTCAGAAGACTCCGCAACGGCAGTTTATGTTGCCCTTGACGGCAAGTTCATAGGCGAGATACTCCTTGGCGACGAGATAAAAGAAACCTCTGCCACAGCCGTTTCAAGACTGAGAGATCTTGGCGTTGAAACTGTCCTCCTCACAGGCGATAAGAAAGATACCGCCGAAAAGGTGGCAAAGAAAGTGGGCATAAAAACATTCTTCAGTGAGCTTCTCCCTGAAAACAAGGTTGAAAAGGTCGAACAGCTTATAAAAGACCCCGACCGCAGACTTGTTGCATTCGCAGGGGACGGAATAAATGACGCACCTGTTATCGCAAGAGCCGATATCGGTATCGCAATGGGTGGCTTAGGCTCAGATATCGCCATTGAAGCCGCAGACGTTGTGCTTATGAACGACGATCCGTCAAGCATAGCAGATGCAGTAAAGATATCCCGAAAGACTATGACAATAGTAAGAGAGAATATAATTTTTGCCCTTGGAGTAAAAGCTCTTGTGCTTATATTCGGTGCATTGGGACTTGCAGGAATGTGGCTTGCGGTATTCGCAGACGTAGGTGTAGCCGTAATAGCTATCCTCAACGCTCTAAGAAGCAGCAGAATAAAATAAAACTATGTTTAGACCTGCAAATGCGCATAAATACGGCATTTGCTTGTAGGGGCGAACAGTGTTCGCCCGCTTT
>NZ_FR890706.1:0-3985 GCF_000435935.1 Ruminococcus sp. CAG:57
GTGCGAGTGCGGCGACAAGGCCGACACGGCAGCACACAGCTTCCAGTGGGTGATCGACAAGGCCGCTACCAAGGAGGCCACCGGCATCAAGCACGAGGAATGCACCGTTTGCGGCGCCAAGCGCAGCGAGAATACGGTCATCGACAAGCTCCCCGACGGCGGCAACACCAACAATACAGGCAGCAGTGATAATAACACCAATAAGCCAGGAAATGACGACTCCACCAAGTGTCCTCAGACCGGTGGCAGCAGCAACCACATCTGTTGGCTGGCTGCTCTGTACGTCAGCGGCGGCGTTCTGACTCTGCTGGGCGTAAGCGGCAAAAAGAGAAAGGAATCCTAGGTTAAATAAGCCGACGCTTCCGAAATCGAAATAGCCTAAACACAATAGGCGGTGACGGATCATTCCGCCACCGCCTATTTTCCTGAAAGCGAGTTTGCCAGCAAGTCCCTTTCCTAAAGGCGGCAAGCGACACCCACATTCTGACCATATATCCCCAACCGAACGGGGACGGCAATCTCCAGCGCTCTTTCTTTATGCCTTCGACAAAAATCAGAGCAAAGCTCAAAAATCTTTTAGAAAATTAAAAAACTTGGTTGTAGCCCCCTCAACTTTTCGGCATGGAAAGTGAGGGGGCTTTCTCTATAGCCTCCGCCCGTTCTTTGAAAACCGAATAGTACAGCGCATCCTTTTGTAGGGCATAATTTTTTTGTGCCTAAAAGCAAATTTACTCACTGTCAAAAGCTTGAACTCACTACAAATAAAAAAATGGTAACACCAGCAGGAAGTTATTTTCCTGCTAATGTTACCTCATTTACAAGTATCACAAGATTTAAAGGGGAAATGATAAAGACTTTGTAATGCTTATCGTAATTCTTGTAGCTTTACGCTTAATTCTTGTAAATGTTTTTTGGCTCTTTAGCTTGATAGCCACCATACATTGATGCACATCCGCAGGCAGCTATACCCATTCTCTTAGTTGCTCTGGCAATAAGGCTGGCAAGCAATTTCTTAAATGATCTCATTTTTATCACACCTCTTTTCTTTGATCTTCGCTGATATTATTAAAACTGCAATTAATAGATTTGTTAACAGGATCATAGATCCAACCATCTGATATCTATTGATAATCGCCCCGCCAAACAGATCAAGCAACAGAAAAACTATCATTCCCATCGCTTTGAACTTTGGCTTTTTATCTTTTTCTATAGGCTTATTTTTGTTCTCCACAGGGCAGAATACAAAAGCTATTATCTCTTCAAACACCACAAAGGCAACTATCACCCATATATTTATATATCCGCATACCTTGTCATTAAGAAAAGCTGTAGCAATAAATGTCGAACACATCAGCAGATTGCATCTGAAATATGTATCTGCATGATACCCTCCGGTAATAACCCTGACAGCAATAAACACTGCCAAATATATTACGCTTTCCAGCAAATGCCCCGTCAATGCTCCCATAAGCAATACAAGCACAATGTTTAACATTGATGAGATAGTTATTTCTATGCCATACCGATAAAAATCCTGTACCTCATCTGCTTTTCCGATAGCTTCCTGCTCGGTCAAAAAATTAAGTATACCCGATACAACAAGATCCATAAACTACCGCCTCGCTTTTGTCTTACCCTAATTTGAATTTTACTAGAATAACAGCAATATGTCAAGCTTTTTGGAATGAGTTGCAGGTTTTTGTCACGAAATGCAGCAACGGTCCGGAACAATTAGTTCAGGACCGTTGTATCTGCCATCAATGTTACCTGACAGCAAAACATTCCCTCCGACTCATAGAAATCGCATCTGCCATTATATTTTCTTGCTATCTCTCTGATTATTGAGGTCCCCAGACCATGCTGTTTTTTATCAGCCTTTGTGGTCGTAAGCCTTGGATTACTATCCATAACAGAATGATCTATTGAATTTTTTATCAAAAACGTATATGTATCCGTTTCTCGGTCGATCTTCAGATACAGAAATTTATTTGCGTCGTCGGCTATTTCCTTGCATGCCGTTATAGCATTCTCCAACGTGTTGCTCAACAGGTCGCAAAGGTCAGTTCCCTTTATTCCCTCAAAATCTGAAACTGTTATACATGATATTTTTATCCCCAAGGAAGAAGCCATCGTAAGCTTTGCGTTAACGATAGCATTTACAATATTATTTTTCGTTTTAACATAGGACTCCGACTTCCCGATAAGGTCAAAGCTTTCTGAGATAAATTTTCTCGTTTCATCTATTTTTGGGGCTTTCAACAGTTCATTAACCGTTTCATATTTGTCTTTTATATCATGCCTTAGTTTTCTCATGGCGTCATATTGCGACTCGGCGTTTCCGATAAACTGCTCAAGATACTGCTCTCTTAGTTTGACTATCTCCATTTCCTTGAGCTTCCGATTCTTTTTTATCAAAGAATTTATTATCCAGAATATAAGTATATTAAGAACAAAGACAAGCATATATGACAGATTTATATACAGCCTATGGCCATCGTCTGCCGAAAGGGACAGTTCATGTATTACCATAACGAGAGAAAACGAAATAATAAGCACTGCAATTATCGTAACCCAATCTGAAGCCGTATAATCATCTGTATGTTTAAAGGCCATCAGTATTAATCTAAATACAATGAATATAGAGATCTGGAGCATTATAAGCGTCACAAATCTAAGCAAGCTTTGTTCGACCACAAGCTCCCTGAGGGATATTTTAAAAAATGACGATACAGCATTTAGTTCCAATGACGTTATCAACAAGATCGCAACCTGCGAGAGGGATATGGAAAGAAATTTCTTTACTGCATTGTCACTAAAAAAGCAAAACGCAAAAACAAGCAGACTTGCCCAGTACAAAGCACTTCCAAAGCCCTCAAATACAGTGAAATAATTAAAAGCAGTGACCAGACAGCCTTCACAAACGGCAAATATAACAGCCCATATCTTAGCCCTTTCATGAGATCTTGGCGTAAGAAATCTATATATAAACCATGTTTCCAGACCGCCCTGATAAAAGTTTATCAAGATCTCAAATATCGTCCACAATGTAATAGTCATCACTTTCTCCTCAGATATTCAGTCAAAGCGTCGTCAACTGCATTCTTATATCCTCGGCTCATGGGAAGCTCTGAGCCGCTTTTGAAGATCACTGTTTCATTTGAACGGCTTATGTTAAAAACATATTTCAGATTGACGATATATTTTTTATGCACCCGTATAAAATCAAATTTACGATAAGCTTCTTCTATCTCGCCAATGCTATCTCTGACTGCAATAGTATCCTTATTATTTGCAAAATGATATATGATGCTGTGGCTATTGCTCTCTATATAAGTTACATCCCGAAGCTTTACAGAGATCCTTCCCTGCTCCCTATTCTCCAAAACCACTGTCTTTTCCTGCTTAAGTGCGTCCGTCAACTGTCCTGCTACCATATGGAGCCTATCATTCATAACATCGGCGTCAGGATCTTTGCAGATAAAATTCAGCGGTCTGAAATTAAAGCTGTCATAAACCAGCTCCTGATGACTTGTCACAAAGATCACGAAGCAATTACCATTCTGACCTAGCTGCCGCGCGACTTCAAAACCGGTCATTTCAGGCATATCAAGGTCAAGAAATATAGCCGCAAAAGGCTTTTTACCATGGCAGTAAAAAAAGCTCTCAGCTTTGGTAAACGTTTCTATTTCAGCTTTGACCGACCTTGATTCAAGTTCATTTGCCAGCATAGATTTAAAAAACTGAAGAAAAACAGCATTATCATCACAAACTGCGATCCGCATTTTTTCACGTCCTTTTATAACATAGTCTATGTACGATTTTATATTACCATAATTATACCATAAGGTCAAGCCATAAGGCGTTTCACAGCTTCCTGCGTCAAGACCACACCTTGCTGCAAACAAAAAAGGGCTGTTCTAACAGCCCTTCAGTCTGCCGCAAAAGTGTAAGACCAACGTCCCACTTATTTAGGACTTTTCCAGCT
>NZ_FR890706.1:4044-8449 GCF_000435935.1 Ruminococcus sp. CAG:57
CTTAGGCTTTTTCATAGTAAGCGAAATACGCTTTTTCTTCAGGTCAACGTTAATTACCCAAACCTTAACTACCTCCCCGACCTTTACGACCTCAAGAGGGTGCTTTATAAATCTGTCGCACATCTGAGAAATATGTACAAGTCCGTCCTCATGAACACCGATATCAACGAACGCTCCGAAGTCTATTACGTTTCTCACTGTGCCCATAAGCTCCATGCCCGGCTTCAAGTCTTTAAGCTCCATAATGTCGCCACTTCTCATAAGCGGTGGCGGCAACTCGTCACGAGGGTCACGACCCGGCTTTTCAAGCTCCCCTACTATGTCCTTTAACGTCGGAGCACCAATGCCGATATCTGTGGCAAGCTTCTTCATGCCCATTGCATTGACTTTCTCAGCTATCTGCTTTACATCGCCCATGTCCGCAAGGCTCAGCCCGCACCTGTCAATAAGCGCCTGCGCGGCCTTATATGACTCAGGGTGAACAGCCGTGTTATCCAGCGGATTTTTTCCGCCACGCACTCTCAAAAAGCCTGCACACTGCTCAAATGCCTTTGCGCCAAGCTTCGGAACTTTCATAAGCTGCTTTCTTTCGGTGAAAGCTCCGTTTTCCTCACGGTAGGAAACAATATTCTTTGCAACTGTCATATTTATGCCCGATATGTATGACAACAATGAGTATGAAGCCGTATTAAGGTCAACGCCTACTGAGTTTACGCAGTCCTCAACAACGCCCTTTAAAGCCTCGTCCATTCTCGCCTTTGGCATATCATGCTGATACTGTCCAACACCTATTGCCTTTGGGTCTATCTTTACAAGCTCTGCAAGAGGGTCCTGCAAACGGCGTGCTATTGATACTGCTGAACGCAGTGAAACGTCATACTCAGGAAACTCCTCAGCCGCAAGCTTTGAAGCGGAGTAAACGGAAGCGCCTGCCTCAGACACCACCATGTAAGAAACTTTCTGCGGAATTTCTTTGATAAGCTCGGCTGTGAACTGCTCCGTTTCTCTTGAAGCAGTGCCATTGCCTATGGAGATAGTCGTAACGCCATATTTCTTTATAAAGCCCGTCAGAACACGCTTAGCACGCTCTGTATCCTTCTTTGGCGGAGTAATGTAGATTATCGCAGTGTCAAGCACCTTGCCCGTAGCGTCCACTACAGCGGTCTTACAACCGTGAGCATATCCTGGGTCAAGACCAAGGGTAACAGTGTCTTTAACAGGCGGCTGCATAAGAAGCTGTCTGAGGTTTGAAGAGAACACCTTTATCGCCCCCTCCTGAGCGTTTGCCGAAAGCTCCGCCCTTATCTCACGCTCTATGGACGGATAAATAAGTCTTTTATAGCCGTCCTCACAAGCAGCCGTAACAAGCTGTCCGCACTCTGACTTGTTTTTCATATATCTTGACACGCAGGCTCTCTCCCCTGCGCCCTCCGGGACATTCACTGATACTTTCAGAACGCCCTCTTTTTCGCCTCTATCCAAAGCCAAAACTCTGTGACCTGCTATCTTTCCCACAGCCTCGGCATAGTCATAATAGTTCTCATACACCGACTCGGTATTCTCGTCAGATGCTTTTGAGCTTATCACGCCTATCTGCGAAAACAACGTTCTTATGTATTTTCTCAGGTCAGCATCGTCAGAGATATCCTCTGCGATTATGTCCATTGCACCCTGCAAAGCTTCGTCCGCAGACTTTACGCCCTTTTCCTCGTTGATAAATTTTGACCCCTCGACCTGCGGGTCGCATTTTTTATCCTGAGTCAAGATAAGTTCAGCCAGTGGTTCAAGCCCCTTTTCTCTTGCCACCGAAGCCCTTGTTTTACGCTTCGGCTTAAAAGGTCTGTAGATATCCTCCACCTCCACAAGGGTCTTTGCATTTTCGATAGCAGACATTATCTCGTCTGTCATTTTCTCCTGCTCAGTGATAGAAGAGATTATCTCGCTTTTACGTTTTTCGAGATTTCTAAGATATGTGAGCCTGTCAGCGATCTCTCTAAGCACCTGATCGTCCAACGAGCCTGTAAGCTCCTTTCTGTATCGTGCAATAAACGGTATAGTTTTATCGTCATCAAGGAGTGCAACAGTGTTGTCTATCTGCTCCTGTCTGAGCTTAAATTCTTCCGCAAGGGTCTTGTTAATGTCCATGTTTTTACCAATCCTTTTTATTACTTTTTGCGTATTATCACATATAATATTATAGCACATTTTCGATAAAAACGCAACGAAAATGCGGTCGAAAACTGTAACAAAGATATTATATAATACATATAGGATTTATCAGAAAATTAATAAAAGCAGGCAAAAATGCACTTGAAAAAAGGGCTTGGATATGTTATCATAAAAGAATAAAACAGTATTCAGGAGTGTTTATATGCTAAATCAGTTTTCAAGAACCGAGCTTTTATTCGGCAAAGAAGCAATGGAAAAGCTCAGCAACAGCAGGGTTGCGATTTTCGGCATAGGCGGTGTAGGCGGATATGCAGTTGAAGCCCTTGCACGAAGCGGTGTAGGCGAGCTTGACCTTATAGATGATGACAAAGTGTGTCTGACCAACATCAATCGTCAGATAATTGCCACAAGAAAAACAGTAGGAAAATACAAGGTAGACGTGGCGGAGGAGCGTGTTCACGACATCTGCCCTGACATAAAGGTAAACACATACAAGTGTTTTTATATGCCTGACACAGCGGATCAGTTTGATTTTACTCAGTATGATTACATTATCGACGCCATTGACACTGTTACAGGCAAGCTGGAGATAATAAAGCGAGCAGACGTCGCAGGAGTACCTGTTATATCCTCAATGGGTGCAGGCAACAAACTTGACCCTACAGCATTCCGTGTGGCGGACATTTATCAGACAAAGGTCTGCCCTCTTGCAAAAGTCATGCGACGAGAGCTTAAAAAGGCAGGCATAAAGTCGCTTAAAGTTGTTTACTCAGAGGAACAGCCTATCAGACCGATAGAAGATATGGCTATTTCATGCCGTCAGGACTGCATTTGTCCTCCTGGTACGGCAAGAAAATGCACAGTGCGCCGTGATATTCCAGGCTCAACAGCATTTGTTCCGTCAGTGGTGGGTCTTATCGTGGCAGGAGAAGTTATTAAAGATCTGGCTAAGAAATAATACAAACAAAGGACGAACTATTGATCAGCTGTGGTATAATGGTTTTGGAAATCAATCGGGTATACAGCCCGACAAATCGTAATTTAGTGGAGGAGTACAAAAAAAATGGATAAAAGTGAAATTATTAAAAAGGTTGCACCATGTTCTTTAATGTGCCACACTTGTTCGGCATATAATGATGGGATAATTTGTGCGTCGGCTAAAACATTATTAAAATATTTAGAGGGCATAAAAGAATTTTATGAGGTACATATGCCCGACGCCGTAGAAAGCTATAACAACTTTGAGGGAGTACTTAGCATATATGCGGGTGCTTCTTGTTCAGGTTGCCGCAGCACAGAACATAATGGATGCAGCATCGAAGGGTGTTTTTTGCTTGAGTGCACAAAGAACCATGGCGTTGATTTTTGTGGAGAGTGCAATGAGTTTCCGTGCAAAAAAACGCAGGGAATTTTTGAAGAAATAGTATACAGGCAGTGGCTGGAGGGTAATCAACAAATTAGAGAATATGGTATAGAGGCATTTTGGAAAAATAATTCCGAAAATCCGCATTATAGACCATATAAAAAAATGATTTAAATTCCAATTTGTCGAGCAGATCACTTATCACAGCACTATTATTTGAATTTTTCAGAAAGGAAAAAATGTTATGCAAGAATGGCTCATGACTATAACGCTTGGAATAATCGGAGCATTTTTGATAGCTGTTACATATGCCGCATTATATCAAAGCAAAAAAAGCAAAAAACACATATCTGGATTTCCATTTTTCGGTGGGTTTATTCTTGCTGTTGCATTTCTCTTCTCTCCTATTAAATGGTTAGCTTTTCTGGGCTTCATTGATTATGGTTTGTGGCTCCTGCCATATGTATTGATTATGGATTATTATAACAACAAAAAATTCAAAAAGATATATATGCAGCAGAATTTTGAACAACGCATCAGTGATGAATCAAAAGAATTACGTATCAGAATTTCTGAAAGAAATGAAGAATGGGTACAGCCGTATATTACGAATTTAGTTTATGAACTCAAAGTGCCTAAGCTGTTATATGCTGTTTGTACAGACCAAAATGGAAAGAAATTTTTACTTATTGATAAATGCAAAAGAAAAAGCAACATTGAAATAGTTCCTTTTGACAATAATACTATTCTACTTACAGACCTCAACTCAAAAGATGTTGATTATTCAGTAGAAATTGAAATCAAAGACAATCCATAAATAGTTTCCCATTTATCGAACAGCTCCCTCATCGCAGCACTCATAACGGGTGCTAT
>NZ_FR890707.1:0-657 GCF_000435935.1 Ruminococcus sp. CAG:57
TCTCAGTCCGGCTACTGATCGTCGCCTTGGTAAGCCGTTACCTTACCAACTAGCTAATCAGACGCGAGCTCATCTTTCAGCGATAAATCTTTGATAATCAAATCATGCGGTTCAATTATGTTATGCGGTATTAACGATCGTTTCCAATCGGTATCCCCCTCTGAAAGGCAGATTGCTCACGTGTTACTCACCCGTCCGCCACTAGATCAGAAAAGCAAGCTTCTCTTCTCTCGTTCGACTTGCATGTGTTAAGCGTGCCGCCAGCGTTCGTCCTGAGCCAGGATCAAACTCTTAATTAAAGTTGTATATCAAAAGCATCTCTGCTCTTGTTATCCTGTTTCAGTTCACTTCACTGAACGTACATTTCTTTTTCGTCTTTATGTTAGACCTTTAATTCTTTTTCTCAAAAGAATCTCTCAAGGGTTTCGTACTATTCGTCTTTGTTCAATTTTCAAGATGCTGTTTCGTTACACTCTTTTGTGTCGTGCAACTTTTACATTATATCACACTTTTTATCTTTTGTCAACCCCTTTTCTGAAGTTTTTTCAAAAAAGTTTTTTGACTTTCGATTTTTTCGTGCTTTCTAATGCGCTGTCTTAAATCAGCTTATCTATTATATCATATTAGCTAAGCTTTGTCAAGACTTTTCTTTGTGAA
>NZ_FR890708.1:0-1298 GCF_000435935.1 Ruminococcus sp. CAG:57
AGTCCATTTTTGGAATAATCATAATTATCAAGTCTTATGATTTTCCTTACAGGTTTATCCATAAAATTATTCCGAAATCTTATCCAGCGACAGCGTTGCAATGCCGTTAAGGCTTTCGTCTGCTCGTCTGCCTGCAAGATAGTCAAAATATCCCTGACAGGCTATCATTGCTCCGTTATCGCCGCAGTATTTGAACTCAGGCATATAAAGCTTATAGCCACGCTTGTCACAGGCTTTTTGAAGCTTCTCTCTTACCCCTGAGTTTGCCGAAACGCCGCCTGCAAGCCCTATGGTAGTATACCCAAGATCTTTTGCGGCAAGCATCGCTTTGTCTACAAGAATGTCAGATATGGTGTTCTGGAACGAAGCCGCCATATCGTTCACATTGACAGTTTCGCCCTTTTGTGTGGCATTATGCACAAGGTTTATAACGGCAGTTTTTAGTCCGCTGAATGAGAAGTCATATTCACTGCCCTGCACCTTTGGGTGAGGGAGCTTATAGGCATTAGGATCACCTGACTTTGCGGCATTGTCGATAAACTTTCCACCAGGGTATTCAAAGCCCAATGTTCTCGCTACCTTGTCAAAGCACTCGCCTGCGGCATCATCTCTTGTTCTGCCTATAACATGATATCTTGAATAATCAAGCACCTCTACAATATGTGAATGTCCTCCCGACACGACCAAGCAAAGATAAGGCGGTTTAAGCTCAGGGTGAGAGATATAGTTTGCGGCAATGTGACCTGCGATATGGTGAACAGGCACAAGAGGCTTGCCTGCACTCATGGCAAGTCCCTTTGCAAAGCTTACTCCCACGAGAAGTGCACCGATAAGTCCCGGAGCATAGGTCACTGCAACAGCGTCGATATCCTCCATTGTGCAGTTTGCTTCTTCAAGAGCGGCTTTTGTTACCCATGTTATGTTCTCCGCATGGCGGCGTGAGGCTATCTCAGGCACAACTCCACCATAAAGCCTGTGTTCGTCTATCTGACTTGCAACTATATTTGAAAGCACCGTTTTTCCGTCTTCAACAACAGAGCAGGCTGTTTCATCGCAGGAGCTTTCTATTCCTAAAATCTTCATTATATTACCCTCTTTTTATTTCGTAAATATAAGCATATCATATACATTTAATAAGCAGACAAATTGGAGCAAGCGGGCGAACAGTGTTCACCCCTACAAATAAAATCGCAAAAAGTGTTGGAACAAGCAGGCGAACAAAGGTCGCCCCTACGAAAAAATAATCATCGCCGCAGGCGATACCTTAATTCCTCATTCCTCACTCCTCATTCCTCACT
>NZ_FR890709.1:0-12050 GCF_000435935.1 Ruminococcus sp. CAG:57
CGAATTTTGAAACGTCATATTTATCGCTCATCCTTTCGGAGTCTTGGCGTATGGTTTCTTTGGCTGCCGAGATTTCATACCGGCCGTGTGATTAACATACTTACAGAGTTGATATTCTATTGTCAAGTTACTTGGAGCTTTTATTCTCCTTACACTTGTATAGGGGTAGAAGTCGGATATTTAACAACCGTTTTTTATTGCAATTTTAAAAGTTTGTTAAGTTTGCATAAAATCCTACGTTTCTTTTTGTTAATGTTTTGCTGAGTGTTATGTAGAAAACAAGCCACCTCGTTTTCCGTTTTATTTTCAAAATATATTGCAAAGATCAACCTACGTTCATCCTCAGAAAGTTCATTCAGACAGCTATACAGCTTTTCAAATTTAATATTCTGTATCACTCTTCTTTCGACATCGTCATTTTCTGTTCGGAACTCCTGAAAGTTTTCAAGTTCTCCGTTAATGTTTCCTTTTAACGCAGAGAACTGGATCTCGTGCTTATAGAACGATTTATTGTTGTCATCAATATTCCATTGGGTTCTATTGTAATATGTGCGGATCTTTTCGCTTACTTCAATTTCAACGTATCTTTTGGTTATAGTGTCATAAACACTTACTATGTTTTTGCTCATTTTTTATTCCTCCGTTTTGATTTTCTTGTTCTGAATCAAAACGAAGGCTTATGGATATTTGGCTATGTATTGCTGCCAGTATTTAAAAATGGGCATAAAAAAACTCCATTTCTGCTCTTAAAGCAAAAATGGAGTTAACAAAAATAAAAAAATAGAAACCGACACTAGCTTTAAAAGCTACTTGTCAGGCTTCTACTCCGATTTTAAACAAACGTGTGATGCTTGTACTAAGTAATTAATATTATTTAATGGTTTTAACGTTATTGTTTCTCGGCATTTCCAACACTTGATCATAACTGCAAAGTTTGTACCGAAATAACTATTCTCGCCTTTTCCTGTTATTACATCAAAAAGTCTGCCACCACATATTGGGCAGCGTATATGATGTATATTATCTATTGTCAATCTATCAATCCTCCGACGTTTAGCTGGTAAGCTAAACTGATGCTAAATAAATTTGCGGCATAAACCGCAAAATTATTTGTTCATTTTTGAAGTTGGTCTATGAAATCAAGCCAATCTTTTTCTGTTGCACTATTTTCCTGTGCTTTACGAATCGCTTTTGTTACAATATTATTGCTCTTTAGATATGTAATAATGTCCGGACTAATTGTATCATTTGATGCTGCATAGAGATCATATATTTTATGTGTTTCCGCTTCGTCCAAGTGCAATTTATTAATCATTCGGTCAAGCACTTCAATAGTTGGATTGCTTCTTGCTCCGCTTTCAAGTTGACTGAGATATGCTGTAGATATCCCAATCTGTCTTGCGAGTTCTTGCTTGGTCATAGAGTGTTGTATTCGTTTCTCGGATATGAACTGACCGAATCTGAGTTTGTCAGTCATGTTTTGTGTTCTTTACTGAACTACGATTTTAAAAACAGAAACACCTGCAAAATCGTACAATTCAGTATATTGATCAAAATTTTTTACATTTGAAGCTCTCCAAGCATTTATAGTCATAAAAATTCTCCTTATTAAATTTCATATGATGCATGAGTCTTATTTAATTATACGTTTTACATTATCGATGTCAACAAAATTGGCATAAGGTGAAGATGTTTAGCACGAAATGCAAAGATCAGAAAACTAACATAATATGCTTGACCTTGCTGTTTTATTATGGTAAAATAAAAAAGAACCCTGATACAAATTCAGAGTTCTAAATTGAATTATTTTTTTGACTTTCCTATAACCTCAATGAAATACGCTAAATGCTCACGTTCTGCGTTGTCCATCTTTGCCATTATTTCTACAGCGTCGCCTATAGTCATTTTATTTGTTAGCTTTATTGCATAAGTGTCATTAAGATTTGTCCTGCTTGCACTTTTGCCGAGAATATAATCTGTAGTAACGTTATAAAAGTCGGCAAGTCGATACACAACTTCTGTAGGTGGGACAGTTAATCCTTTTTCATAGTGAGAAATCGTGCTAGGAGAAAGATGAAGATGTTTTGCTATATCTGTTTGTGTTAGAAAGTTTAGCTCTCGCAGATTGATCAATGTTTTAGCTATAATGCGTTTTTGCTTTTCGCCAAAAACATTTGAACTTTTTACTTGCTTTTTCATAATATATGCTCCGCCTCTCTTTCCGGTTCCAACACTTTTATTATAGTATAAATATAGTCCAAAGTCATAAATCTGTATTATTTATAAAAATCAGCGAATTTTGTCGTAAAATTATATCACAAATACAATTGTTGTGATTTATACTACATTTTAAGGAGGAAATACATATGCTCAGAGTGGCAATATGTGATGATAATAACGTATTTGTTAATAAAATGTCACAAGCTGTAAAATCTGAATTTACAAGGCAGAATAATGAAGATATTGAGTTAGAGACCTATGTTTCAAGCGAATTAATGTTCCAGCACCACTTAATAAAGCCATTTGATGTGATTTTTCTCGATATTGATATGCCGGAGCTCGACGGATTTCAATTAGCGGCTAAGATTTCAAGTTCAAACGACTGTTACATAATTTTTGTTACCAATCATCCTGAACTGGTTTATGATAGTCTTTATTTCCGACCACTGAATTTTATAACCAAAAGCAATGATTCTTTTTTCACAGAAAAACTACATAGTGTGGTTAATCAGCTCTTCAATGAAATGAAGCAAAACACAATTATTATTTTGGAAAATAAAGAAGTCGGAAGAGTTCCGCTGCAAATAAAGAGCATTTATTATATTGAGAGCAGTAAACATTATGTTATCTATCATTCAGAACATAACGAACCGATAAAGATCAGAGGTAATATTGGTGAATTGGAGATTCATTTTTCTCAATATGATTTTGCTCGGATACACAAGAGTTTTCTAGTTAATCTTCGTCACATTTTTAATATAGATAGAAATAAAGACGAGATAATTTTTAAGCAAGGCTTTAGATTAAATATGAGTAAAAACTACAAACAAACTGTTGATGAGAAATTAACACAGTATTTGAGGAAGACAAAATGAAGAACTTGCTATGGAAATGCTTTGAGCTTGTGATTAATTATTATCAGGGCTTTATTATGACATGGTTTGTGTATAGATTTCTAAATCCTAAATCTCTCAAACAGGCAAAAACATTTCTTTCGATTTTTAGTATCATATTTGGAACAACCATAACCCTGTTAAATCACATCACTTTATATGAGGGATTTACAAGTACTTTATATTTAGTTATATTGTTGGTATATGCCATTATTGCCTTTAACGACAGTATTATTAAAAAACTACTATCAACGATCATTCCCAATATTATTCTGCTGCTTATCACTTCTGTTGAACTTAATTTATTATCATCTCTAAATAGAATAAGCGTCAAGGACTTGATTACAAATGATAATAGCGTAAGATTCATGACTTTGATTGTAATCCAGATTTCTCTTTGGATCTCCTTGAAAATTATAATCAAGCTGTTCAAATTCTCTGACAGTTATACAATATCAGATTGGTCTCCGATTATCACAGTATTAATATCTTCCTTTATTCTAGTATCACTTCTCCATGTACTTTCACTCAATGCGGATGATACGCAAAGAATATACATCAATTTATCATACCTGGTTATCATTATACTGAATTTCCTAATGTTTTACGTTATTTATTCACTCTTCTTCAAGAATGCTCAGATAAAGAATATGAAGGTACTATCCGTAAAAGAACAGTATATGGAACAGTATGTTAATAATGCGGAGACTCAATACGAGCTGATCAGAAAAATAAGGCACGATATAAAGGATCAACTTACCACCGTTTATGAATTGCTCACAAGTGGCAAAACCGAAGATGCTTTGGAATTTATTGAACAATCCAACGGCATTGTTAAAGCTACAATGACATTTGTTCAAACCAATAATCCAGTTGCAAATGCAATAATCAACTCTAAATTGTCTACTGCATCAACTTTAGGAATAAAGGTGTCATGTATTACGGTAAATGACTTTGTAGGTATCAATGAGCTTGATCTATGTGACTTATTGAGCAATACTTTGGAAAATGCGATCACAGCCTGTGAAGCTATGCCGCCAGATTTAAACAAGTTTATCTATTTGGAAATCAGTAAAGAAAACAACATTTATACATTTATAGTGAAAAATTCTCTAGATAAGTCTGTTATTAGCGAAAATCCAAAATTAAAAACCACAAAGAAAGATATCATAAACCATGGACTTGGCACTTCTATTATTAGGGACATAGTAAATAAATACAGTGGAAGATATGATTACTATGAAATTGACAATGCTTTCTGCTGCTCTATAATCTTAGAAACTTAACTCATATGATAGCTCGGCTTATGCCGAGTTATTTTTTTGTGCCTGAAAACTGCACAATATGCCAAAACGCTTGACGAAAGATATTTTATATTGTAAAATTCAAAAAAAGCAAGGTGAAAATTATGAATTACTTGGTATCTCAGATTGTTAATTTTATTACGGAACAAGATGTAATCAGTGATGAATCAGATGTACAAGACTTTTATAGATATGGAATAGAAATAAGTATTTCATCGTTACTTAACATAGTTCTTGTTGTAATAGCAGGTATCCTTATTCATCATATAATCGAAAGTATTGTTTTTCTTTCACTATTTATACTTATCAGATCATTCACCGGAGGCTATCATGCCGACACATACTTTAGGTGCAATCTATTGATGTGTACTACATTCATATTAACCGCTTTAGCCAATAGTATATTTTCTAATAAATTCTCCCTATTGATTATTATTGTTTTAATCTGTGTTACTGAACTGATAGTTTCTATCTTGGGTCCTATAGAGAATAAGAATAAACCAATTGATGATTCGAAAAGAATAAAGCTTAAAATAATAGGGATAGTTATAACTTTAATAATTAATTGTACCGGATTGTTTCTTTCGAGAAGTTATCTAGGTACAATGATTATATTAACAACTTTTTTAATTGCCTTGCTCATGATTGCAGCAAAGATTAAAGAGAGAGGAAGTGATTAATGTGAAAAGTTTAAAAAAACTACTAGCTGAAATGATTCAGAAGATTGCAAAACATACAGCAATTTTGGCTTGTGGAGCAGCTTCGGCATACGGCGGATATCAGACTAGAGAACCTAAGAACATTTACAAGAGATAAGCATCAAAAACACAATTCAAAAGATTGGCATATTCGACTATTACGATCTACACTAGTATAGTTTTGAGCTGAATTAATCATTTTGTGCAGGAAGAAGATTGATTCAAAGGTTTTCAATATGAAACTTAAGAAGAAAATTGCGGCTATGGGTGCTGCTGTTATGATAATGGCTTCTATGAGTGCTATAGGTGCTAGTGCGTATCAAGCATCATATGAGGATAGTTATCGAATTATACTTGCATATACGTCTTATACTCCAAGCGAGACAGATTCAGTGGGAACGGTAACGAATCTTTCAACTACAAAAACAAATTACTCTGTACAGTCACCCCTTTATTACAAGACTTCTGCAGCAAAAATCGGTTCTTATACTCCTTCTGGATGGAAAAATGGTACGCTGTCCAAAGGTCAGCTTTTGAAAGCAACAACAACCCATAACCGTAATACTAGTTATAAGTATTCTGCCAGAACTCTAGTCATGAAAGATAATAGAGTTTTTAAGGATATTCAGTCTGATTACTAATATATAACCCTGAGGAGCTAAAGCTCCTGCGGCAAGCTTGCTTCGTCGCAGCCGATGAAAAGCTACGCTTACATCGGGCTTTGCTCCGAATTAAATATGCATTAAAGAAATTTTAATAAAAATCAATTGAACATTTTACAAAGGCAATGCATTATCTGAATAACATCAGATAATGCATTGCCTTAATGGGTTTGAAGGAGGAAAGAATGTACACGCTGAAAAATCTTAGAAATATGATGAAAAATCATACCGGTATGCTGGTTCTACTTGTGATTTCTATGTTTGTTTCATTCGGGGTTTTGTTTTTCGGTGTTGGATTGTACTATCAGTACAGCAAAAATATTGAGGACGGCGAAATTGACAGCTATGCTGTCGGTTTTTCCATAAATGACATTATTACAAAAAAAAATTTTTGTGAGTTTGTGAAGAATATGCCGAATAAGCTTATGGGTGATGTTTCATATATTACCTGTTTTTCGTCCACGCAGGTAAGCGGAATTGATGAGGAAATACCTGTCGCATTCTATCTTCAGTATTCTGAAGGAAAATTTGAATATTCCGATAACGTATTTCAGCCAATGATTGATGACCTTGTAATTAAGGACGGCAGTTTTTTCACGCAGGAGCAATATTCAAACGGAGAAAAAAAGGCTGTTGTAATGGGCAGCGGAAATGTAAATCAGCCGACTTCAGCACCCGAATATACAAATTCGGTTACAGCATTCGGTCAGAGCTATGATGTTATCGGCACAATAAACCCTGCTAACAGCAGCTATTTTTTTTACAGTATCTATGTTCCGTTCAGCTCAGTCCCCGACGATACAATTATGAACGACGGGGTTTATCTTGCACTCAACAATAAAATCACTAAATCTGAATATGATGATTTTACCGCATATATCAGCGAATTTTTCAAAGATAAAATCACTCTTTATGAACCGGCATTCGACTTGGCATCAAACACTTCCTACTACATAACAGTTGTACTGATTTCGGTAATCATTGCCATTCTTTCGGCATTGAACATTTCCATTCTGTATAATTACATCATTATCAGCAGAACAAGACAACTGACCATTATGCGTATCTGCGGAGGGTTAACCTCAAATCTGAGCATATCAACCGCAAATGAGATTATTCTTATTATGCTTCCTGTAAGCATTATTTCAGCTTTGTGCTATGATAAATTTATTCTTACTGTACTTTCAGCTAAATTTCCGCTTATGAAAGCTGCATATAATCCATATGTTTACGCAGAAATAATTTTGATTTACTCTGCAATATCGTATCTTCTTAATCTGTTTTTGCTTCATCATAATCTCGGCAAAAAAATTAAGGAGGGATTGAAATGAGAATTAAGTTATACGGCAGGGTTATCGGTATCTTCCTGAAAAAGCACTCGTTTATCAATGTTTTAATAAGCCTCCAGCTGATTGCTGTTTTTGTTATCGGAATAATTATGACATCGATAATAGACGAAAAGGCTTCCTCATATGAGGCTGTCAAACCGCTGCTTAATGGCGAGGGATTGTATTGTGGTGGATATTTTTTGAAAGATAATGAAAATGGCGGACTTTTGGAAAACACAGATGAAATCAAAACTCAGCTGAAAGATGTTGATTTTATCTCGTCTGTAAACTTTGCGTCCCTGCAAACAGGCGTTGATACACAAACTAACGAGGTTAAGACCGCATATGCACTTGTATATGATGATTATTCTGCAAATCTTTTTCGCCCGACAATAGAAAAAGGTTCGTGGATAACTGATTCCAAGCAATCCGATGATATACCGCAGGCTGTAATTACCCGAAATTATCAAGGCTATAATGTTAATGATATTGCTGAATTTGAAACTGAAAATGGAACGTTGAAGGTCAGAATAATCGGTGTAATTGGTGATAATGAAAAATACCTTGGAGCAAACTCGGAATATGAATCAAATGAACCATCCTATCAGTTAATGCTTTCTACACATTTCAACTGTCTGAATGACCAGCTTAAAAACAAAGGCTTTACAAACGAGGAGATTGCTTTGAAACTCGAATCTCTTGGGTATTCAGCGGACAGCATTGTATATAATGAACCTGTATTGTTTTTTACAGATAAGGAGTGGAATAAAACCGATTTGGATTCAGTAATGTCAGACTCCCTTTTTATAAAGTACAACCGGAATATTTCCGATGATGAAAAGCTTTACAACAGAAAATATATCAACGAGAATCTTTCTGTATTATCATTTGCGATACAGTTTTCTCAGTTGAACAACAACAGTCAGACCATTGTTTATAGAGAGTTGTACACATTGATGCCAATAATGTGTGCAATATACCTGCTTGTACTGATTGCGTCAGTGAGCGTTAATGCGATTAACTGCAAAAATAATATAAGAAACGAAGCCATACTGTATTTGGGTGGTGCAAAAAGAAAACAGTTGCTTACAATCAATGTAATTTACAATGGGCTGATTTGCATTGTGTCTTTGATAATTTCAATAGCAGGATCGTTGATTTTCTACAAGGCAGGATTGTTCAGCAAAACAGTAATTACATTGGGCTGGAAACCGATCACCATTTGCCTGATTGTGTGTGCTGTATATATCTTGGTATCCTGTATCATTTCCTGCATTATCCTCACACCAAAGGCTTTGAAAAAAGCAATAATATTATCGGAGGAATAGTAATGGTAAAACTTAATAACATAGTAAAAATATATAATTCAAAGAAAGCCAACGAATTCAAGGCTCTCCACGGTGTTTCGGCAGAAATTCGGGACGGTGAGCTTATTGCGATTATCGGAAAATCGGGTGCAGGAAAATCAACGCTTCTGCATATTTTAGCCTGCATTGACAACTATCAGGAGGGCGAATACTACATTGATGATGTGCTTGTGAAAGACCTTTCCGAAAGTCAGTATGCAAAAATCAGAAACGAGAAAATCGGGATGGTTATGCAGGATTTTGCACTGGTTGAGGATTTCACGGCACTGGAAAACGTGATGATACCGCTGAATTTTTCCAAAAAGAAAGTCAGTGACAAGAAAGAAAAAGCCCTTGCGGCACTGAAATCGGTAGGCATTGAGGAGCTTGCCAAAAAGCTATGCAGCAAACTTTCGGGCGGACAGAAGCAGCGTGTGGCAATTGCCAGAGCGATAGTCAATGAACCGTCAATGATTTTGGCGGACGAACCGACGGGAGCGCTGGACACAAAGACTTCCGCTGAGATTATGGAGCTTTTAAAGTCCCTGAACAAACAGGGCAGGACGATTGTTATAGTTACCCACGACCCGAAGATTGCGGAGCAATGCGGCAGGGTTATTGAGATTAGTGACGGGAATATTGTTACAGCAAAATAAATTGTGGAGTGAAAACAATGAAAATTACCGATTATGTAGATCTGTTCTATCCGTCGGCGGAGGCTGAGGAGTATGCAAAAAAGCGGCAGAAAAAATATGAAAATTATCCGCAGGATTTTATGGTCAATCTTGAAACGGATAACATAGCAAAACTTATTGCACCTATGAATTTTGCTGTCGCAACATCTAAAATGAAAGAGTTTACAGATGACATTGAAACCCTTGATTACAGGCTGGATTGTCTTGAGGACTTTATGAATGTCCCCGAACTTAACGGCAGATTTCGACAGCTGATAAATGAACTCGCAGGAAACAGAATTGACTTTTCAGATGTTGATTGTGTCAACTCGTTTATGCAGATTAAGACCCATATGGACAGCCTTGAAGAATTTCTCGGCTGCATTGAAAACATCAACAGGTTCTTTGCAAAGTATAATCACGCAATTAAGTCGGTAGCGGTAAAAAGGCTTGCACAGTTTTTTGAAAAACTGCCAAAAAGCGAGAACATTTTCGAAATAGCATACAGCATTTCACAGCTGAAAGATACCTTTTCAAAAACCATACGGAGCGTAAAAATCGGTGTTAATTTTGATTCGGCTATGAATCCCGACAGTGCAGGACTGCTTGAAATCGGATATGACAAAATTTATCCCAAGGGAAATATTCTTGAAAAGCTTGTGTTCAAAAGTTTTGCAGGCAGAGAGCAGTTTATTGGCGAGGAGCATTTCAACTCGGCAACAAGGCACACTCCCATTGATATAGACACTGCCCTTTTCCGTGAACTGAGCAAATACACAAAGGAGTTCGCCCTGCGGATTGCCGCAGCACTTAAAAGCTATCGTTCCTCGGTTTTTTCAGACCTTTCGGAGCTGGAATCACAGCTTGACTTCTATGGCGGAGCGGCACAGTTTATATCAAGTGTTAGGGCAAGGGGAATGAAAATGTGCCGACCGAAATTTCTCCCCTCTGAGAAGCGTGTTACAAGGCTGAAAAACGTCTTTGACCTCAACTTCTACAGGCAGCTTGTTACGCAAAATCCGCAGGAAATTCTGACCGAAAAAATTGTTGCAAACGATATTGATATGTCAGATTACGCACGGTTTTATATGGTGACGGGAGCAAACAACGGCGGAAAAACCACTTTCGCAAGAGCGGTGGGAGTATGTCATTTAATGGCACAAATGGGATTGTACGTTCCTGCGGAAAGTGCAGAGATTTCCCCTGCCGATTACATATTCACCCATTTTCCAAAGGAAGAAGCTGTCGGAATAAATTCAAGCCGATTTACCACGGAAATCAAGGAGCTGAAAAAAATCTGCGAATATATGACCGACAGAAGTCTTGTTATTCTCAACGAATCCATTCAGTCAACCACGCCAGTTGAGTGCTTAAACATTGCAAAAATTCATCTTGAAATTATAGCGGCAGTGGGGGTAAGGGGATTTTATGTCACTCATCTAACAGAACTTTATAATGAAATTCAGCGGATAAACAACAAAAACTATCCCACAAAGGTGGGAAGTCTGGTATCCTGCACAGACAGTGAGGGCAAGCGTATGTACAAGATGAAAGCCGCAAAGCCGCCTATTGAAAGTCTTGCATACACGGTTTACGAAAAATTCGGAGCAAAGCTTGAAGACGTACTTGCAAAGTCGGGTGATAAGAATGGACAAGCGTGAAAACCTTTTGCAGTTTCTTGATTACGGTGGAAACGAGCTGTTTTCAAGCCTTATGGAAAGTGACAGCGACAGACCGCAGGCGTTGGACAGAATGTGCATTTTACTTCGCAAGGCTGTGATTTTCGGGAAACTGAAAGGCAGAGCTGCGGCATACCAATATATGATTTCAAAGGCAAACCAAATGGGATTTATAAAGTCAAAAAAAATACATGCCTACAGGCTGACAGCTGCCGAACGGGAGCGGATTACAGAAAAAGTCTGCAAGTCAACAGGTGCGAAATATTTTTTCAAAAAGTATGGAAAGAACGTGATAATTTATTCTGCACTGCTTGGGGCGGCTGTGATTTTGGTTGTGCTGATATATAATTATATGCACTCGGAAAAATATCTGAAAAGAATGTACCAGGCGGCTGAGGAAACTGTAATTATAGAGTCGGCATACAAAACCGATTACGGCATAAAGCTTACCATACACAACAATTCACTTGCGGACTATTACATCTGCGATTTGCCGACCTTGAAATATACTGACGAATATGATGACCGGGCAATCGGAACATATTATCATTGTAAAAATGCAAAACTTTAAGATTGTGTTATATACAAGTTTGACAAAAAATGACCTGATTCTAAATTCTGTATAGCTGCGGAATGGCATATCAAAATTAAAGAGCAAATCTATTTGATGAGATCGTCGAAACCACCGTCGGTCTTATCTGCATATTTTCATAAAAGTATTCTGTGCAAGATACAGCATTTTGAACAGTCTCTCATCGGTTGGAAATAACGACTTTGTTTTGGTGACCTTTCGCAGCTTACTGTTAATTCCCTCAATCGCATTGGTAGTGTAAGTCAGCTTTCTCAGTTCCTGCAGAAACTTGAAGTAAGTGCTTAGATTCGCCCGATTTTCATACCATGACTTTGAAATCTTTGGATACTTCTTGTCCCATATTGATGCAAATTCGTCAATGGCATCATGCGCAGAAGGCACATCAACAGCGGGATAAACACATTTTAAATCAGCCATAAGTTCTTTCTGACACGCTCAGACCTAAATATTGCGGATATGCTCTTCAATGTCAGCAGTTGACACACCTTTTGCGTAACATTGAGATGATTTTATTCTCCATGTCCGAAGAAATTTTGGGCTGATTTTTCCAAATAAGCTGCAGCTCTGGACCTGCGAAAAAATCTCTGTAAATTCAACAACAGTGATAAAAAACGATATTGTGGAGCGGCTTGAAAAACAGCCGCTCATTTTTTT
>NZ_FR890710.1:0-6083 GCF_000435935.1 Ruminococcus sp. CAG:57
TATAAAACGTTTTCAGAGAAATATTTTTACACGGAGCGAATATACATAGATAAGAAAAATATCAGGGGGTGCTTTTATGAATGATACTCAGGGCAGGCACAATGCCATTCTTGAAAACAGACAGCGTTTACAGCTTTCGGGCGTGACGGACGTTGACAGCTTTGACGAGGATGAGATAAGGCTTTTCACACAGCTTGGAGAGCTGACGATAAAAGGCAAAGACCTGCACATAAACGAAATAAGCGTTGAATCGGGAGATGTTTCCGTGGAGGGAGATATCTGGGCTTTGGTTTATGGAGAAAAGGACAGAAAGAAAAAGCTCTCGGCGATAGGGAAGATATTCAGATAACATATGTAAGGGCGACCTTAGGTCACCCGTTGGCTGACCGCTAATTGTGGTCGGTATATCCGCATTTTTGTTGGATAGCTATTCACCGAAAAAACTGCGAACAGGCGGGCGAACGCTGTTCGCCCCTACAAGTGGGGGGTGTGTATTCGGGCGGTTTTTAAGCCAAAAGTATATGCAATGTCATTGCACAGTGCAAGAGGTCGGAGAAAGGGGAAAGATAAATGAAAGAAATGCAACTGGGGCTAGAGCTTGAAAGGGAGCTTTTTCTGCTGTCTGTGGTTCTGGGCTGCGGGCTGGGGCTTTTATATGATATTTTCAGGGTATTCAGGGCGGCTTTGCCACACGGGAAGATACTCACCTTTTTTGAGGATATCATTTACACATTTCTTTACGGCTTTGCACTTTTCACATTTTGCACCGGGCTGACGGGGGCTATAAGAGGGTTTGTTTTAGTCGGTATGCTAACAGGCTCTGTGATAGAACATCTTACTGTAGGAAACGCTGTTATATCCGTGATGAGGAGCCTTTTTTCGATCATCAGAAAACTATTTGCTAAAACGTTTTCGCCTGTGGTTAAATTTATTACCAAAAGAACAGACGGTTTCAGGGACTGTTTTGTGAAAAAGTGCAAAATTTCCTCTCTGCGAAAAAAAACTTCTAAAAGCACTTGAAAACTCTCTTTTGATTAGTGTATAATAGAAAAGAGTATAGGTAACGCCTCATGACAGTTATTGGGGTATTGCTTATGGAAAGGTCGGTTTTGTAATCAAAAAAGGAGTACGCAATGCTAGGTTTTAAAAATAAAACGTCCGAAACGGCTGACGCTGAAAAGGACGCTGCTAAAAAAAATCCAAAGCCGAAAAGATCAAGATTTGTTAAGCTTCTGACTATTTTTGCTGTTGCCGCTCTTGTTGTTTATTCAGGGGTGATTATCATCTCACAGCAGGCGCAGATAGCACAGCTCAGAAAAGAGTCAGACGCTATAAATAAAAAGATAACCGCCGCCAAGCAGCTCAATGATGAATACACAAGGCTGCTCAGTTCTGACGATGAGGCGGAGTATATGGAGAAGATAGCTATTGAAAAGCTGGGCTATGCTTATCCTAATGAGCGCAGATTTTATATTGTAAACAACAGCGACTAAGGCAAACACGGTCTTTTGACCGTTCATATAGCAGAATTTTTATTGCAGAGAGGACACAAAAATCAAATGCAGCTTGAAGTAGGAAAAATTTATGAAGGAAAAGTAACAGGTATCACAAAATTCGGAGCATTTGTGGAGCTTGACAAGGATACGACAGGAATGGTCCACATCTCGGAGGTTGCGAACACATTCGTAAACGAGATAAAGGATCATCTTACCGAGGGTCAGACCGTCAAGGTAAAGGTGCTTAATTTAGGCGACGACGGAAAGATTTCGCTTTCCATCAAGAAGGCTCAGCCTGCGCCACAGAGAAAGCCAAGAGAGAACGGTCACCAAGGTGGCAGAGAGGGCAGACCTAACGGTGGTCAGAGAAATTTCAACCGTCAGGGAGGCAATTCTCAGGGCAGACCTAGAAACGACTATAACAGGGATCACAACAGAGACAGAGCGCCACAGGATTTTGCTAAAAATCCGCCTCCGGTATACAATGCTGACAGCAATTCAGGAAACGCTGATTTTGAGGATATGCTCAGCAAGTTCAAGGCGTCAAGCGAGGAGAGATTTTCTGATCTGAAAAAAGTCATTGACAACAAGAGAAAATCTCCGTCAAGAAGAAAATAGATACCGATACATAAAACAGAGGATATTCAGTCATGAAAAATTTCAAAAAGACTTTTGCGTTTATATTTTTCATGCTGGCAGGAATAATACTTGGTGCGTTCATAGCTTACGTCTGTGAGGGCAAGGATTATGTGGGCTGGCTTGCATGGGGAAAAAATGTAGGCATTGAAAGCTTTGCTATAGACCTGTATGTGATAAAATTCAATATAGGTCTTATGGTCCATGCAACTATCTCGCAGATATTCACTATTGCTGCGGCGCTTATAGTGTTCTCAAAGACCTGCAAGGGGCTTTAAGGAGAGTAAATTTTAAAATGAGATTTCTAAAAACAGCAGCAGTAGCTTTGACAGTGGCTGTCTGCCTTTTATGCACTTCCTGCGGTACGCCTGAGCTAAAGCATGACACATTGGTATATCAGGCAAGGGAGGACTATGCGGCGCTTGACTCCGCAAAAGTCGTTATAACCAACGAGGACACTGGTGATATCGAGCAGGAGTTCACTTTCAAGTATGACGAAAAGGATGTGCTGACCTATTCTTACTACGCCAAGAACGGTGGAAAGGAATACGCTCAGTATAACAACGGAATCGAGAGCTACACTTATGATAACGGAGAATACTCACATTTGGTAAAGGGCGACAAGGGCTTTTCAAAGTACACAAGAAAGGCAAAGCACCCACAAGCTGACGAGGGTATGCTGATGTTTGCACCGAAAGCTGTTGAGTCTGTTTCTGACATTATCGGTGATGACGGCTCTGTTACTGTGACGTATGTTTATGACGTTTCAAAGCTAGGAAAGGACGCTGAGGAGATAGGCACAAAGGGCTTTTCCACAACCTATTTTTTCGATAAAGACGGTGAACTTGAATACTTCACTGAAAACACTGTCACAAAGAACGCTCAGTACAACTATCGTGTTGACATAACAGAAAGAAACTCTGTTGACAAGATAGAAAACAATGTTGAGCAATACAAAGACAAATAATTTACCGCATACAAAATGTAGCGGCGACCTGAGGTCGCCCGTTGATTTAATACTTTTTTAGACATTCCAAACAGGCTGCAAAAACAGCCTGTTTTTTTGTCAAGAAGCATATTTACGCCATTATCAAAAAAACGCCCCAACTTAATGGGACGTTTTTATTTTTTGTTATAATTTGCTCTCTGCCAGTATCCTCTGTGGCTCGGCAAGCATTTGCTTTGCTTCCACAAGGGTCTGCCTTATCTCGTCATTATCATAAACCATCATGAGCTGCTGAGCCTGATTGAGGGCTTCTCTGCCCATTTCCACCTGATACTGATAAAGGCTGTCGAGCCTTGCGGCTGCCTTTGTTTCAAGGTCCTGATAAACTGTCTTTATATCCTTGACGATATTATTTCTTATATCATCATAGTTTTCAAGAGCGATATCAATTATATCGGTCTGCTTTTTCTTTTTAAGGATAAGGCTGAAAACTGACATTGTGGCAGGAGGAAAGGTTTCGCTGGTGCCAAAAAGCTGAACGCCCATAACAGAACGTGTTACGTTCTTGTTCAGGGAAGTCATTATCATTTCCACTGACGGAGCCTTTGCCGCCTTTGAAAGATCGTCTATGCCAAGAGCGGAGGCAAGTTCTCTGCCTGTGCCTTCCACTATCTCGGCTATCCTATCTCTATGGCTCTCGATACAATTTCGATATGCTTCGCCCACCTTTTCCATAAGGAACGAATAGAAATGCTTTTCTATATCCTCAGAGCTGTAAAGGTCGTTTCCGTCTGCGTCTTTTCCACGGCAATCCAAAATGCTTGCTCTCAACTTTGAGAAGAACTCATACATCCAAGCTTCGGCTTCCTGCTGCATTTCGATAATAGAAAGGTGCAAAGCAGGCTTTTTCTCCTCCAGAGCCTTTGAAAGCTTTTCACACTGCTCCTCAAACTCTTTTGCTCTGTCGGCAAGCTTCTGCTTGTCAAGCTCTGCCATATCGCTTATAAGTCTAAGCTTTGCGGCTGTTTCGTCGCACATCTGCGAGAGCATTGTAAGAACACGCTTTGAACGTATAACGTCCTTCTGCATGATTATATCACGCTGCAAAGACAGCTCGAACTGGAAAAACTGAGTTTCGTAAAACTCTCTTGTACCCTTGTCCAGCGGTCTTTCTCTGCCAAGCTTTCGGCTAAGCTCGTCTGCACCGCTTATGCCGTATACGATAGCGTTAGGCACTATCCTTTCGGATATGTTTCTCACACGCTTTAGTATTTTATCAGCGTCCTTCTGAGAGCTCATTGCGTCTATCATATTCACGAGGATATAGAGCATACCAAATCGCTGAGGCTGGACATGGCTTGCAAGGAACAACTGCTCGCTTTCAGAAAAAGGCAGCAGGCATGACGCTGCATACATGATAGCGTCGGCATTGACAATATAATCCATTACCTGCTTGTCAAGGCTCTCCAAGTCAGAAAGGCCTGGGGTATCCACTATCCTTATCTCTTTGAGTATAGGGGCGTTGTCCTTTATCTGAACATAGCTTATTTTTGCAGGGAAAAGCTTCATTCTCTGCTCAAGCTTTTCTCTTGTAATATCCTCCAGCGACAGCGGCACTCTCATGCCGTTTTCAAGGATAGCTTCCACATACTGCGTATGACCGAAAGATATCTCGTTTATAGTATAAGTTTCAGGTGTAACGTTTATAGGTGCAAGCTCCTTGCCCAGCAGGGCGTTTATAATGGTGCTTTTTCCCCTTTTGAACTCGCCAAGTATGACCAGCGTGAAAGGCTCTTCGCTTTTTTTCTCGATAAGAGCTTCCCAATCGTTCATTTCGCTGACAAAATCCTTGCCGAGCATTTTCGCTATCTTTTCATTTTCAACAAAGGCTTTAAGAGCGGTCTTTACCTGTGCAATATTCTGCTCCGCTGTATTGATATTAGCACTATCCACCTATCACGCCTCCGTTTCCGATTATAATACTGCTGCGCACATCACATATCTGACCTGAAACAAGGTGTCTGTCAGAATCCTCTGCATCGCCACGCCATTCATAAAGAACTGAGCAATACAGAAACTCAGTAGCTGCGACAACAAGCTTTTCAAGCTCGCTCATAGTATTATCTGTTTTCAGATTTCTTGAAGAAACTGCATGGACGCTCTCAGCCTTTTTGATAAGTCCGTCGGTATCCATATTCTTCTGCTGTCTGCCATAAAAGTCGATATAGCCCTTGTTATAAAGCCCTGTTATGACGCTTATGAACATTCCCGGCTTATCGAGGCAGATAATGCCTGCTCTGTTTGCAGTTATATCAGCATACTTCACCCACTGAACAAGCGCTGTATAAAGCTGATTGTTCACGGTCTGCTTATATGACCTTTCAACTGGTCTGTAAGTATACTTATTGTAATTGAGATATGTAAATGCCATATTATAGGCACAATGATTGTTCTGTATTCTTCCACACTCGCAGCCTATAAGGAACATAAGCTCCTCCTTGCTGCACATTTCCACTACCTGCTTTGAAAGCACGATACAAGGCTCGATGATATCACTTGCCACAGAGTAGACCTGTGCTTTATCCATATCCCCTCTGACAAAGACGATAGGCACAACAAGCTCTAGCCGCTCGGCACACTTCTTCACAATGTCATAGATATCAGGATATTTAAGCGGGCCAACCTGCTCGCACTTAAGAAACAGGTGCTTTGCTTCGGCAGAAACGTCCTGCGAGCCTGCCGCCTTGACGAGCTTTCCCCAGCCCCCAAGTCCCATTATCTTCTGCCTTACGGCAAAATCGGACTCAAAAGCATAGTCAAGCACGCCGTCAACTATATGGTTCTGATAGCTTCTTGTATAAGCGTTCAAATATGTGCGGAAGCTTGTGTCAATCTGTAGCAGCGGATTTTCCCTTTCCGTTGTATTTGTACTCATGACCTGTCCTCCCTTGATCCTAAAATAATATTTTTATATGACCGTCAGCTTTCCATAGCTTCGGTAAGCA
>NZ_FR890710.1:6118-13416 GCF_000435935.1 Ruminococcus sp. CAG:57
CGTCTTACCTGATATGCTTCCTGAACTATAGCGCTTGCGCTCTCGGCAATATCATGGAGACGTTCCATTTCCTTCTGAGAAATGTTGCTCTTTTCAGTTTTAAGATCATTAAGATTATCAAGTGTTTCCTGAGTATCACGGAGGATTATCTCTGTTTCGCTCTCGATCTTGCCCTTCAGACCCTCAAATGCTGAGAATACCTGACGGCGAACAGTTTCAGTGAAGTCATTATTGAGCTTCATTTCGTGGAACTGCTTTCTCACCTGAGTTTTAAAGTTTGACTTATACTTATCTATTCTTTCCTTAACAAGTATCTTATCAACGGCAAAGTTTGAAGTAAAAGTACCTGCAATGCCTGCAAGAGCCATAAGGCAGAGGGTCACTGGCAGGGTAGCGGTGATGCCAAAGAAGCCTGCAAAGAATATAGCAGTATAATAAGTAGCATAAAATCCTGCAAAGCCTGTTGCTCCGCCTAAAAGTGCGCCCTTTACGCCGGACTCTCTGAAGCCCAGGAACAATCCTCCGACGCCGTAAGAGCCGATAGCAACGCCGATTATCTTATCCATTACGCCGCCGTTCTTTGAAACTCTGTCGGAGATAGTAAACATCTGCTGTATCTTTGTAACGGACTCGAAAAACTCGTCCTCAAATTCCTGAAGTCTTTCAGCCTCACAGGAAACAGCGAAGTTGATGCTATTCTGTATCTGCTCGCAGATTATCTGCGCTCTTGCCTCTATGCTCTCCTTTATTTTCTCGGTGAGCTTTGCGGTAACGAGCTTGAGCTGGTCTTTCTTGAAATCGTCAGAGGACATCTGGAAGTTGTCTATAACCTCCATAGCTGTCTGCTCGATGTTTGTCCAATAGCTGTCCAGAACTGGCTGCAGGTCATTGAACACCTGATTTGCGGCATCGTTGATCTTGACAAATTCCTGTCTTTTCTTATTTCTTATCTCGCCTATCTCTTTGATAGCCTCGTCATACTTTTCCATGAACTCATCGTTAGCCATCATGAGTGCGTTTTCCTGCATAACAACGCTTCTGAGTATCTCAGTACCCGAATTTGTTATCTTATTTGCAAGTATCTGCAATGCGATAACGCCACGCTCTTTTGTGAGCATGGTTTCAAGAGCCTTTTCAAACTCAGGGAAGTTACTCTTTTCAAGGGCTTCCTTATCCCCTGTTTCCTTGGCATTAAGAGCCTGCTTTGCATAAACACCGATAACTCTCGGAGTTCCTATCTTTCTTTTATAGACCGCAAACTCACGGGAATCCTCGCCCATGACCTTTTTAGCCTTTTCCATAACGTATTTTCCGATACGTCCTCTTACAGTTTCGACTATCTTGTTCTCGTCTGCCTGTGAGAAAGTACCGAAGCAGTTTACAACGAAAATAATCCTTCCCACATCGGAAGTGAGCATTTTCTTTTCCAAAAACTCTTTCTCAAACTGTGAGAAAGGGGAGTTTGCACTGATAACGAAAACGGCTGCGTCTATTTTCGGCAGGATAGACAGAGTAACGTTGGTCATCTGATCATCATCGTTAAGACCCGGAGTGTCTATGATATCCACGTTGTTCTTACAGAACTCGGTATCATAATAAACAGTGGCTTCCTTGACAGTTTCGGCTCTTTCCTCCGACTCTGCCGTAAGCTTTGTTACATAGTCCTCCAGCTTGTTTATATCCACCCTTTCACTTTTGCCGTTTTTGTATTCCACCTGCACATACGGCTCTTCGCTATATGTAACTCTGTTAAGGGTAGCCGTTGCAGGCAGCACGTCAGCAGGAAGTACCTCCTGACCCAGCATTGCGTTGATAAGGGTACTCTTTCCTCTCTTGAACTCGCCCACTATAGCGACCTCAAAATGCTCCTCGGCAGTTTTCTCCAATGTTTCCCGAATAGATTCCGCAGTATTGACAAGAGCGATCTCCTCGCTCAATCCAAGCAGCGATTTCAGGTTCTCTGTAAGACCCTTTACCGTTTCCTTATAGGACGCATAGCTGCCGTAATCAATTTGCTTTTTCATTACAAGCCTCCGTTCCTCGTTTCTAAGGCAAACCTTGCATGGCATTGCCTTGAGGTAATATCTATACTATATTCCATTCATTTCCGCTGTGACACAATAAATATTACCGTGACATTATTTTAATTATAACATATTATTAAAACATAAGTCAAGAATTTACTTATAACAAGTACAAAAAACTACCCTTTTGTACAAATCAGCGTACACATAATATACATTTTGCACAATATGTGAGCAAAGGCACAAAAAAACGCCCAGAAAATCGGGGCGCTATTTTATCGAGGATGTGCTAAACAAATCTTTTATATGTAGGGGCGAACAGTGTTCGCCCGTTATTTGACTCATTTTTTCAACGGACTTATATCATGCTTTTTGAGGCATTGACATCAATTCTGTCCGTAATATGCGTTCTTTCCGTGCTTTCTAAGGAAGTGCTTGTCAAGAAGCTCCTGCTGCATATGACCTATCTCAGGGTTCAGCATCATTGCGTGGAAGTTCATAAATGCGGCTTCTTCGAGAACGACTGCATTATGAACGGCTTCTGCGGCGTCCTTTCCCCATGTAAAGGGGCCATGGCTTTTTACCAGAACGGCAGGTATCTGAGTTGCGTCAAGGCCTTTGAAAGCCTCGATTATAACAGTGCCTGTTTCCTTTTCATACTCACCTGTTATCTCCTCAGGGGTCATTGCTCTTGTGCATGGTATCTCGCCGTAAAAATAATCTGCGTGAGTTGTTCCCATTGGTATTATGCCCTTTCCTGCCTGAGCAAAAGACGTTGCCCAGCGACTGTGGGTATGTACTATTCCGCCGATATCAAAGGCTTTGTAAAGCTCCAAATGTGTTGGAGTATCGCTGGAAGGCTTATATTTTCCCTCTACAACCTTGCCGCTTTCAAGATCAACTACCACCATATCATCGGCTGTCATGCCCTCATATGGCACGCCTGAGGGCTTTATGACTACAAGTCCCTTTTCCCTGTCGATAGCAGAAACATTTCCCCATGTGAATGTGACAAGTCCATATTTCGGCAGAAGCAGATTTGCTTCGCACACCTGCTGTTTTAATTCTTCAAGCATAAAATTCTCCTTTCGCTGATTTGGTAAATGCACCTTTTGTCTGCCCATTTTCCGTCCAAGTGAATAGCTCACCGACAGTCTGAGCAGACGGTTGGTTGGTTGGCGATCTCAGGTTGCCCCTACGATCTATCTATGAATTTCTATGATTTTTTTCAGAACTGTGCGCTTTTTTCTGCCGCCAATCCCTTTTTATATCTTTCCAGGAATGTTTTATAGCCCTCTGAGCCTGTCTGCTCAGGCTGAGAAGTTGTCACTTCCATATCTGCGAACACCTTTTTGTCAAGGAAGTCTGCAAGCTTTTCGCCATTTGAAAGCTCCATATATGCCGCAAGGATAGCCATGCCCCATGCACCGCCCTCTCCTGCTGTTTTCATTACTGAAACAGGGGTAGAAAGTGCGTCTGCCATAAGCTGTGAAGCCACTCCGCTGACCTTGAAAAGTCCACCGTGACCTGTTATCTTTTCAGCTTTTACCTGCTCTTTGTCAAAGAGGATATCCATGCCTATTTTCAGTGCGGTGAAAGAAGAATAAAGCTGTGCTCTGAAAAAGCTGCCCAAGGTCAAAGTGCTGTCGGGAGTGCGGAAATACATCGGTCTGCCCTCGTCAAGCTTTATAACAGGTTCGCCCGAAAGACAGTTATAGGCTGTCACGCCACCGCATGAGCTGTCGGCTGTCATGGCGTTTTTATAGAGAGTTTCATAAAGCCTGCTCTTGTCTATCTCACTGCCTGTGAGCTTTGCGAACTCACCGAACATATTCACCCATGCGTCAAGCTCTGAACAGCAGTTATTGCAATGCACCATTGCCACAGGCGAGCCGTCAGGGGTGGTAACAACGTCTATCTCCTCGTAAACACCGTTAAGTGGCTTTTCAAGGACGAGCATTGCAAATATGGAAGTGCCTGCGGAGATGTTTCCGGTCTTTTTCAGCACGCTGTCCGTTGCCACCATGCCTGTGCCTGCGTCACCCTCAGGCGGGCAGACCGGCACGCCTGCTTTGAGGCGTCCCTCAGGGTCAAGGAACTTTGCGCCCTCCTCTGTAAGAACTGCGCCCTTTTCCCCTGCATTTCTCACAGCAGGGAGGATATCTTTCAGCTTATGGTCAAAGCCTTTTTCAGCAAGGCTTTTTTCTGTAGGCTCGCAATACTCTTTTTTGTATCCTATGCCCTCCACAGGGAAGATACCTGAAGCTTCGCCAACGCCAACTTCAAAGCGGTCTGTAAGCCTTTTGTGCACATAGCCTGCAAGGGTATTGATATAAGCGATATAAGGAACATGGGCTTCTTTGTTAAGCACCGCCTGATAAAGATGAGCGATGCTCCAACGCTGCGGGATACTGAAGCCCAGCAATTTTGTAAGCTCTCCTGCCGCCTGAGCTGTCATGGTATTGCGCCATGTTCTGAAAGGCACAAGAAGCTTGTCATTCTTATCAAAAGCCATATAGCCGTGCATCATAGCAGAAATACCCATTGCACCATATGTTTCTGGATAAATGCCATACTGTGCCTTTACGTTTTCTGCAAGGTCTTTATAGCAGGCTTGTATGCCCCCGTGGATATCATCAAGAGAATATGTCCAGCAGCCGTTCTCAAAGCGGTTTTCCCACTGCTTCGACCCTGATGCGATAACAGAAAAGCTATCGTCTATAAGAACAGCCTTTATTCTTGTTGAGCCAAGTTCTATGCCAAGATATGTTCTTCCCTGCAAAATTTTATCTTTTACTGTCATTTTTGACTCTCCTTATAGTCCTTATCTCATTGTCACAACTACAACGGAGCATTTTGGCAGGTCTATCTCAAAGCCCTTTTCTGTCATTTTCGCACTGTACTCTTTTGGTGCGACCTTATCACAATTATCAAAATCATTATAGTCCCTTACTTCATTGTCAAGTATCCTGCACTTAATGTTCTGATAATTTTCTCCTGCTATATCACAGCAGATATGAGCGTCATCATCTATAGAGCAGTTCGCTATAGTGACAGTGAGGACGCCGTCCTTTACTGAGGCAGACTGTGATATCATCGGAATCTTGCCGCCTGCCTGACAGTTGTCGGCATGGCTATAGCAAAGCTCGCCGCCCTGATGAGTTTTGAAAAGGTCAAAGACGTGATATGTAGGCGTTTTTACCATTTTCTCGCCCTCTGTGAGGATAAGAGCCTGCAAAACGTTCACTGCCTGCGCAAGGTTTGCCATTACTACCTTGTCGCTGTGGTTATTGAAGATGTTCAAATTGCAAGCCGCCACGATAGCGTCACGCATTGTGTTCTGCTGATAGAGGAAACCTGGGTTTGTGCCCTCCTCAACGTCATACCAACAGCCCCACTCGTCAACTATAAGACCTATCTTACCCTCTGGATCACGGCGTGACATTATCTCGCTGTGACGTTTTATAAGCTCGTCCATATATAGAGTTTTTGATATGGTTTCGTAATACTCCTCGTCTGAAAACTCAGTTGCACTGCCCTTTTTGTTCCAATCTCCTGTAGGAACGGTGTAATAGTGCAAAGAGATAGCCTTTGTGTGCCACTCCCCAAGGTTTGACATTACAACGTCCGTCCAGTTATAATCGTTGGAATTTGGTCCACAGGCAATTTTGTAAAGCTCATTGCCGCTGAAATTCTTGCAAAAGCTCTGATATCTTCTGTATTCATCACAGTAATACTCAGGGCGCATCGAGCCGCCGCAGCCCCAGTTTTCGTTGCCTATACCAAGATATTTAAGCTTCCAAGGCTTTTCTCTGCCGTTTTTTCTTCTCAAGTCAGCCATAGGCGAAACACCGTCAAAGGTGATATATTCTATCCACTCGGAAAGCTCCTGAACAGTGCCGCTTCCGAGATTTCCTGCAAGATACGGTTCACAGCCTATCTCCTCGCACAAGTCAAAGAACTCATTTGTTCCGAAAGAGTTATCCTCCGTCACGCCACCCCAGTTGGTGTTTATCATTTTCTTGCGCTGTGTTTTTTCGCCTATGCCGTCCTTCCAATGATACTCGTCTGCAAAGCAGCCGCCCGGCCAGCGGAGAACAGGCATTTTTATCTCCTTGAAAGCTTCGATAACGTCTTTTCTTACGCCTTTTATGTTCGGTATCTCAGAATTTTCGCCAACGTACATTCCGTTATAGATACATCTGCCAAGATGTTCGGAGAAGTGTCCGTATATCTCCGGGTTGATGTGGGAACGTTTGTCTGCGGTATTGATAAGCATTGAAATATTCTTCATTGTGACCTCCTTGATGTATATGATTTTAGTTTCAATTATATTTTATCACTTGACAAAAAAACAACAATGATATATCCTATTATTATACTGATACATCATACGAAATTAGAAAGGGAAAACCTATGGAACTTCACGCTTTGGGACTAAACTACAGCCATGACGGGTCTTTTGATATACGCCGTCCAAACGGTTCGGGGGATAATCTTCTGCTTATATTCAAATCCTCTGCGGTGGTGCGTTTGCACGGCAGGGAATACTCAGTTTCCCCTGACAGCGCAATACTATACAAAAAAGGCACTGAGCAGATATACCGTGCCTGCAAGGGATTTTACATAAACCACTGGCTTCATTTTGATTGCGACGATACGCTCACCCGTGACTATTCACTCCCATATGATACGATTTTTATGTTATCAGACGCAGAGAAAACTGAGGATATCTTATCCACCATAAGCAGACTCAGCTTATCTGAAAGCGGCAGGCGTGAGGATTATATCGAGCTTATGCTCAGAATGCTGCTCATAAGACTTGGAGAGGAATATTCTCTCAGCAAGAGCGGTCAGCCGCCAAGAAAGCGCAGTCACTACGCTGACGCACTTGAGCGGCTCAGGGCTGACATCTACAGCTCCCCCTCCGGGAGCAGGAACATTGCCGATATGGCGAAAACTCTCAGCGTAAGCCCCTCACACTTTCAGTATCTTTACACCTCACGCTTCGGTGTGAGCTGTTATGAGGATATACTATGTGCGAGAATGAAAAACGCTGAATACTATCTTCTCAGCACTGACATGACAGTGAAAAACATTGCCGCTGTATGCGGATACGAAAATGACGTGCATTTCATGCGGCAGTTCAAAAGGCGATACAACATGACCCCCTCACAGTTTCGGCTAAAAAACAAAAAATAGGCATATGCAAAAAGCGGACGAAAAGAACTCGTCCGCTTTTATTTTGTCAAATATCTATTGAAAGGCGGGCGA